>JACPRL010000093.1 GCA_016189965.1 Acidobacteriota bacterium
GTCGTAGGCCGTGCCCGGGCAGACCACCTTCAGTCCCGGCGTGTGCACGAAGTACATCTCCGGATTCTGGGAGTGGAAGGGGCCGCCGTGGACGCCGCCGCCCGCCGGCCCGCGAATCACCAGCGGCACGGGCGCGCCCCAGCGGTAGTGGCTCTTGGCGACGAAATTCGTGATCTGGTTGAAGCAGCAGGCGATGAAATCAATGAACTGGAGCTCGGCCACCGGCCGCAGGCCGAGATAGCTCATCCCCACCGCTGCGCCGACGATGGCGCTCTCCGAGATGGGCGTGTCGATGACGCGCTCGCGGCCGAAGTGCGGCAGGAAGCCGTCGGTGACTTTGAAGGCGCCGCCGTAGACGCCGATGTCTTCGCCCAGCATGACCACGGCGGGGTCGCGCTCCATTTCTTCCCAGAGGCCGCGACTAATCGCTTGCAGGTAGGTCAGCGTCGCCATTATTTCTTCCTCTGCTTCTTTACCCTGAGCCCCGCTCGGCGGGGCGAAGGGCTCTGCTTCCGATGTCCCGGGTTGGTGGCGACGGCGACGGGCTCGTCTTTCTGCGGCTGCTTGGCGGGGGCTGGCGTTTCGATGGGCAGCAGGGCGGGCTGGCCGTCAAGGAACCACTGGGCGGTTTCCTGACGCGGGGGCTTGAGCTCGTCGGGGGAGCGCTTCCACACAGGGCGGATGTCGTGGCAGGCGTCGCAGTAGACGCCGCGAGCGGCTTCTTCGGGCTCGGGGAGGGGGCTCGCCTCGGCGGCGGCGAGTTCTTCTTTCAGCTCGCGGTCGATGCCGGCCAGGATTTTCTGCTTTTCGGTTTCGGTCCAGAGCTTCTGTTCGGTGAGATAATTTTCGTAGCGCAGGACGGGGTCTTTGGCTTCCCATTCCTGGCGCATCCACTCGGGGACGTAGCCGGCGGGGTCGTGCTGGGCGTGCCCTTTGCGGCGGAAGGTCTTGGCTTCAATGAGGGTGGGGCCGTCCCCGCGGCGGGCGCGCTCGACGGCCGCTCGGGTGGTTTCGTAGACGGCGACGACGTCGTTGCCGTCCACGATGACGCCGGGGATGCCGTAGGCTTTGGCGCGGTCGGCAAAGTCTTCCAGCGCAGTCTGCAGGTAGGTGGGGGTGGAGTAGGCCCAGAGGTTGTTTTCGAGGATGAGGATGAGGGGGGCGCGCTGGACGGCGGCGAAGTTGAGGCCTTCGTGGAAGACGCCAGTGGAGCTGCCGCCTTCGCCGATCCAGGTCAGCGCGACTTCGCGGCGGCCGAGGTAGCGCGCGGCGAGGCCGACACCGGTCAGCACGGGAATCAGGTCGCCGAGCATGGAGATGGGGGAGACGACGTGGCGGTCGGTGAGGTCGCCGAAGTGCGAGGTGCCGTCCTTGCCGCCGGAGGGCGAGCCTTGGCGCGCCATGTACTGCATCATGAGGTCGCGGGGGCGGAAGCCGCGGACGAGCAGGGCGCCGTGGTTGCGGATCATGGGCGCAATCCAGTCCTGCTTTTCCAGTGCGTAGGCGGTGCCGACCGAGATGGCTTCCTGGCCCAGGGAGCTGTAGAGGCCGCCGACGATTTTGTTCTGACGGAAGAGGAGGGTGAGCTGGTCTTCCAGCTTGCGATTGAGCTGCATCCAGTAGTACAGCTCAAGATGCTGCGGCTGGGTGAGCGGCAAGCGTGCCCTCCAGGGAATCAAAATGCATTTCGCGCATAGTGCGGCCGAACACTTCGCCGAAAGCGGCGACGACAGCGGTCTTGAGTTCGCGCATCATCGCCGCGCCATCCTGTTCAACCCACGGGCTCCGGCCCGTGGGCCCCAGCGGCAGGAGCCGCTGGGTTGAACCATGATAGGAGAGCTTGGCGAGCGACGTCACGCCCTCGCCGCGCAGGCCGCAGGGAACGATGAGGTCGAAGTGAGAGAGGTCGGTGGTGACGTTGAAGGCGAAGCCGTGCGAGGTAACCCAGCGGGAAATGTGCACGCCGATAGCGGCCAGCTTCTCTTCGCCCACCCAGACGCCGGTGTAGAGCGGGCGCTTCTGAGCCGGAGCCGTCCGGCGCGTAGCTTCGATGCCGAAGGCTCGGGCGGCGCGAATCAAAACTTCTTCGAGGGCGCGAACGTACCAGACGACGTCTCTGCGGTGCTGGCTCAAGTCGAGAATCGGGTAGCCGACGAGTTGGCCGGGGCCGTGGTAGGTGACGTCGCCGCCGCGGTCGGTGTCGTGGAGTTCGACGCCGCGGCGGGCGAGCTCGTCCTCGGAAAGCAGGACGTGCTCGCGGCGGGCGTTGCGGCCTAGGGTGATGACGGGCGGGTGCTCGCCGAGCAGGAGCAGGTCGGGCACCCGGCCGGCTTTGCGCGCGGCGACGAGTTCCCGTTGCAGGGCGAGGATGCGACCGTAGGGTTCGAGGCCCCAGTCGGTCACGAAGCAGGTTTGAGCGTCGAAGTCCACCGCAATCGCGAAGCTCTATTCTCTCACGAATTGTGCTTCAGGGACTATTCACCACAGAGGCACAGAGGGGACAGAGAAGCA
>JACPRL010000103.1 GCA_016189965.1 Acidobacteriota bacterium
GGCCGATGGCGGACTGGGCGAAGGCGTGGACGGAGCTCAGCACGCCGCTGCGGGTGAGGAAGGTGCCGAAGATGCAGAGGAGGAAGGTGGCGAAGATGAGGGCCATGTTCCAGACCTTCATCATGCCGCGCTTCTCCTGCATCATGACGGAGTGGAGGAAGGCGGTGCCGGTGAGCCAGGGGAGGAGGGAGGCGTTTTCGACCGGGTCCCAGCCCCAGTAGCCGCCCCAGCCGAGCACGGCGTAGGCCCAGCGGCCGCCCAGCAGGACGCCGATGGTGAGGAAGCACCAGGCGATCATGGTCCAGCGGCGGGTGATGTGAATCCACTGCTCGCCTTTGGAGCGGGTGATGAGGGCGGAGAGAGCGAAGGCGAAGGGGACAGCGAAGCCGACGAAGCCGAGGTACAGCATCGGAGGGTGGATGACCATAGCGGGGTGCTGCAGCAGCGGGTTCAAGCCGCCGCCGTCGGGCGGAGCGAAGACTTGCGGGCCGGCGGGAGTTTCAACGGCGAGGAGGCGGAAGGGGTTGGCGACGAAGTTGTTCAGAACGAGGAAGAAGAGCAACACGGTCATCAGGGCGGCGATGGCGTAGGGCATCAGGTGGGCGTGGCTGCGGCGGTTCAGGGCGACGGCGGTGGCGGAGAAGAGCGCCATCAGGCAGCTCCACCAGAGCAGCGAGCCTTCCTGGCCCGACCAGAGGGCGGCGAACTTGAAGTAGACAGGCAGGGCGCGGTTGGAGTGGGAGGCGATGTAGGCCAGGCGGAAGTCGTCGCGCAGCAGGAGGACGACGAGGCAGAAGGTGGCGACGACAATGAGGCCAGTGGCGGCGACGACGGCGCGCTCGGCGCTCTGGCGCAGCAGCGGTTTCTGTCGGTGTAGGCCGAGGAGGGAAGCGGGGATGGCGTAGGCGGCGAAGCAGAAGGCGAGCAGGAGGGAGAAGCTTCCCAGCGAATCCATTTAGCTAGTAACTGCTTTCCGTGCCGGGCTGCGCGCCGGGCGGCAAGGCCTCGTATTTCGAGGCGCACTTGGCCTGGACTTGCTGGGCTTCGAAGACGCGGGCGGGGGTGTAGCGGCCGGTGACGATGGCCTGGGCGTTGTCGACCAGCGTGTCGGGGAGCGGGTCGCGGCCGAGGTAGACGACGTCGAGGCGGTTGTTGCCTTGGTGGAGCTGGAAGGAGACGCGCCCGGCGTCGCGGCGGAGGGAGCCGGGGACGACATCGCCGGCGACGCGGAGGCGGAGGTCGTAGGCGGCGTCGCCGCGGGCGAAGAGTTCGGGGATGGTGACGTAGTAGGTCTTGGTCTCCTGGACGCCGCTGTAGGCGAGCCAGGCGAGCACGCCGAGGATGAGGGCGGCGCCGGCGATGAACTTGAGCTTCTGGCCGTTCACAGCAATCTCCCAGGCCGACTGAGGAGCAAGCTGCTTGCCAAGCTCCTGCCAGCGACTATAGCTTGCGGGCGACTTGGGTGTCAAACGGAACCGGGGGCGCAACTGGCGAGTGTGGAGTGATTTATCCGCGGGACACCGAGAATAAGCAGCATCAGGGAAGTCGGCGCGGGGCGAACAATCCAGACCATCCGTGAGTGATTCGGCGCGGGGCTGAGGCAACTGGCGCAGCGCGAGTCAGAGTTCGTCCTCGTCCTCTTCGGGCGGGGGGAGTTTCTTCACTCGGAGGGCGAGGGAGAGGCCACGTTGCTTGAGGTCGGCGAGGAGGGCGCGGCGGAGTTCGCCCGGGAGGGCTTCGGGCGGATAGACGCCGCTGAGCTCGCGCGGGAAGTGCTTGAGGAAGACCGCAGCGGTCTGCGCCGTGGCGTAGGCGATGGGCGTGGCCAGCAGCCCGCGGCGGCGCAACTGGTAGAGGCTGGGAAAAGCGCAGAGCCAGCGGAATTCGACGGGCTCGCCCTTCTTGATTCCGCGCGCCACCACCGCGGCAGCAAACCTGGCATTGGCGAGAAATCCCCGTGCAATGAGGCGCGCCACCTGCCGGGGCGTGGGCGTACGGGGGAAGCGCGAGGTGGGTCGCGCTGCCGGCCGCAGCTTCCCCTGTCGATACCACCGCCGCAGCCGGTCAATTTCGTTCCCGCCGATTTTGATATCGAGCTCTCGCATGCGGATGAAGTGGGGCAGCGTCCCGATTTCATCCTGCGCCGCCAGCACCACCCGCGCCCGCCCGATGGGCGGCGGGAAGCGGAACCACTCCGGCTCGCCGAAGCGCCGCGCGAAGCGGAACCGCCCCGCGCGGTAGACGCGCGGGCGCGCGGTGGCTTCGTCGAACGCGCCTTCGTGCGACCACATCGAAACCGGGTCCTGACTCTCGGTGCTTTCGTAGAGCCGGATGCAGACCTGCTCGACCCGCTCGCACAGCTCGGCGCTGCGCGCCACCAGCAGGTTGGTCAGCCCGGGCGCCACGCCGGCGTTGATGAGCGCCGTGCGCCGCTTGGCGCGGAAGCGCCGGTCGAAGGCGAGCTGCTCGGCCTTGAAGGGGTTGCGCCCCAGGTGGGTCGCCATGTCGAGGTAGTGCGCCCGCAGGCGCAGCGCCGCCCGCAGGGCAATCTGGTTGACCACCGACGGCGCGGCGTTCACCAGCAGGTGACAGCCGCGCGCCGCGCGCACAATCGCCCACAGGTTGCGCGCGTTCACCCGCGCGCAGGCCAGCTTCGCGCCCAGGAAGCGCCGCGCCCGCTCCGGGTCGCGGTCGCCGCACCAGACGTCGTGCCCCTGCCGGGCCAGCAGTTGCGCCAGCAGCCCGCCCGTCGCCCCCGCTCCCAGGACAAAGATGCGCATGGTTCGCTTGTCGCTTACCACCCCGAGCGAAGTCGAGGGGCAGCGCCGCCACTCTAGCAAAGGAATTGCGGGAAGCAAAGGAAGCAGGGGAGGCAGAGCCAGCGCAAGGACGCCTAACGCGGGAGATTATCCGGCAGTGAATTCTTGGCTCCTTGCGAGTTTGTCAGCGCCCGGAGGATGGGGTGGTTGCGGTCGGCGTAGGCGAGCAGTCTGCGCAACTCCGATTCCACTTTTTCGGCTTCTGCTGGGCGTCCCATTTTCCGAAGCAGTTGGGCACGACGCAGCTCGACGCGCATCCAGAAATTCGCACTCTGAGGATAGATGCGCCGTTTTTGGCGTGAAGCACGTGCTAAGACTTCGAGAGCTTTATCCGGTCGCCCTTTGCGTTCCCACGCCTGAGCCAGAGTTTCGGAATTCAACCAGAAGATTGGGAGCGGAGAGCCGTGCAACAAAGACGTGCTTTCTTCCAACAGGGAAATTGCGTCGCTGAGACGACCATGGGCAAAAGCGAGCTCACCCTGCGCGCTCTTGAATTCGGGTTTGCTGACGACGCCCGTTTCGAGCTGTCGGAGGGCCTGTTCGGCTTCGGCCAGCAGCCCGGCTCGTGCCAGATAAGCTGTAACCAAGTAGCCAGGGCCGTGCTGCAAGCGATTCCGCAGGTGCTTGCGGAACGCAGCGGTGTCGCCGCGCATGAAGGCCACCTCGGCCAGGCCGGTATCGCGGACAATGCTGAGTGAAGCTCGCCCCCACAGGCGCTCAGCCTCGTTGAGCTTACCGAGCCGGGCGAAGCCACACCCCACATAGCTGGCGAAGGCGTCGAATTCCACACCGCTGCGCGAATCCAACGTCTTCGCCACGCGTTCCGTTTCTCCGAGAGCGGCCGCGAGGTCACCCGCCAGCC
>JACPRL010000094.1 GCA_016189965.1 Acidobacteriota bacterium
GGCTGGAAGGGAGAGGCGGTCAGCGGCGGTCCAGAAGTTTAGCCGCAGAGGCGCCCTTCGACTGCGCTCAGGGCAGGCAGGGACACGGAGAAAGCGAAAGACTAAGCCACCAAGAGTTTGTGTGGGAACTAGCTCTTGATGCCCTCAGCGGCTAAAGCCGCACTGAAAGAGGGACATTTATGGCACGGTTGAAACCGTGCCCTGACGAAAATCGGGGGTTGCCACACAGACTCACAGAGGCGCAGAGAGAACGGACGTCGAAACCCCAAGAGCGGAAAACGAAGAGATAAAAGATCGAGGATGCGAGGCGGTGTCAAGCCCAAACCCCCAGAGGAGCAAAGAGAAGCTGCGGGGGCGGCGGTGCGTGCGCTGCGGGCGGAAGCTGGAGGGCTACCGGCGGATCTTCTGCGGGCCCGACTGTCGGCGGGCAGACACCTGGGAAAAGAAGCGAGTGAAGCGGGCGCAGGGGCGTCGGGTGGGCAAGTGTCCGGTTTGCGGGCGCCGGATGGGTTCAGGGAATGCCGGTGTCAACGTTGACACCGGGCCTGGCAGCCACGATCGGCTTCGGGGTGAGGGGGAGGGTAGGGACCCCCTCTCGCAGCGAGAAAAAAATGAATCTGAGCGGTAGCGGCCGCTGCGGTGAGCCGTGATGTGTGGCTTACTTCTTGAAAAGGTTCTCGAAGGCCTGGCGGGCGCTGGCGGGGCGCGCCTTGCCGGGGGAGGTGTCCTTTTCGACGCGCACACGCAGGGCGAAGAAGCTGCACTCGTTCCGCGCCCCCTTGTCGGCGATGCGCTCGGGGATGGCCTCGGTGCACTCGTAGCGGCTGGCGGGATCGAAGTGCGTGCACTGCTTGCAGGAGTGCAGCTCGAAGCCGCACTTGGGGCACTGCGCCAACTCGTCGAGCAGCAGCGCCAGCTCCGCCCCGCAGTTCGCGCAGCGCGACACCGCCTTCGTCCCCGGCATCTGCGGCGCCCGCGGCCCCGTCGCCTGCACCTTCTGCCACTTCGGCCCCGCCGGCGCGGGCGGCTTCTGCGGCTTCTTTTTCTTCTCGCCCTTCCCTTCGCGGTAGCTCTCCATGTAGCCGCGCTGGCGGTACTTGCGGTCAATGTCGCTCATTGATTTCTCCAGACGGGCGCCGCGAACCGGCTAGGGCAATTCTACCTCTGGCGAACGATTATGCAAAGACATTCTCGACACGGGTCGCCGGCCACCGCTACGGCATCGGCCACCGCCGCTCGATGCCCAGGCTCCTCCACAGCTTGCCCCACTGCCAGATGCCATACGCCCCCTCGCCGCGCAACGGATAGCCGACCTGCCGCGCCAGCAGACAAATCTGCCCACGATGGTGCGCGTCGTGCACCAGCATCAAGCCCAGACACGCCGCTGCGTCGGGCCGGAAGGGTTTCCCTGGCTCGCGCGCCAACAGTTTCGCCAGCGCCGCGGCGCTCCGCCCCAGCGCCCGTGCCGCCTGCTTCCGCGTCACCGTGTGCCGGCTGGTGTGCGCGGGCCGGCGGCTTCCCTGCCCCCAGACTTTCAGCCACATCAACCGATCGTTGTGCATGTGCGAGAAGATGGCGGCGATGGTGCGGCCGCCCCCGGGCGGCTCCGCCCGCCACGCTCGTTCGTCCAGGTGCTTCAGCAACCACTGGTTCATCGCCTCGTTCACCGCCCACACCTCCAGCATGGACTTCTTCAAATCACTCACCCTTCCTGCGCGTATTGCTTTCACCTCCACCCCTTCCACGAAGCAACCTTCCCTCACGGGTAACAGAAGTTAATGACACGAAGACACGAAGCTACCATGACGGAAGGGCGGGGCTTCTCGAAGACCCTGAGCGAAGCCGAAGGGAGCCCCGCCGAAAAAAAGTCGCGCGCAGCGCAACCGCGGAAGGGGCGCGGGCCTGTCCCGAGCGGAGCCGAGGGAGAAACCCCCTCTGGGTGTCCCCGCCACCCGGAGGTTATGCAGCCGCCTCTAGTTTCCCGTCTCCAGTTATCACTCACCAACCACCAATCACCAGCCACCGGTCACCTTTAGAGATGTTTCTTCAAATACTCCTCCACGTACCGAAACAGATGCAACTGGGTCTTCGAGCCGCGAATCGAATGCGTCTTGCGCGGGTAGAGCAGCAGGTCGAACGGCTGGCCGGCCTCGATGAGCGCGTGGATGAACTGTTCGGCGTTCTGCGGGTGGACGTTGTCGTCCATCGTGCCGTGCACGAGCAGCAGCCGCCCCTTCAGGTTCGCCGCCACTTTCACGCACGACGTCCCATCGTAGGGGTCTTCCTGGGGCCCGCCCTCCGTAGCCTTGGCGGAGGAGGGCAGCCCCATGTAGCGCTCGGTGTAGATGGAGTCGTAGAGCCGCCAGTCGGTTACCGGGGCCACGGCGATGCCCACCTTGAACAAATCCGAATGCGTCAGCGCAAAGCAGGTCGAGAACCCGCCGCCGCTCCAACCCCAAATCGCGATGCGCTCCGCATCCGCCCACGGCTGCGCCTTCAGCCATTCCACCGCCACGCGGTGGTCAGCGAGCGCCGTGGGGCCGTAGGCGCGGTGGAGCGCCGCCTCGTGCTTGTGCCCCAGCACCGACGACGCGCGGTCGTCAACGTAGAGCACCACGTAGCCCTGCTGCACCAGGTACTGGTGAAAAAGATACCGGTTCCCGCCCCAGGCGTCCCGGATGGTCGGCGCCCGCGGCCCGCCGTAGACGTACATCACCACCGGATACTTCTTCTCCGCTGCCTTCCGCCCCTTCGCGCTGCGCGAACCTTTCTCCGCCTTCTCTGTCATCCCGAGCCCTTGCACGCCTTGGCGGCGAGGGATCTGCTTTTGCTCTGCCTGACGCAGTTTTGCAAAACGCTCTAGTTCCTTCGGCCTGAGCAGCATTCCTCTCACCAGCGCCCCGTCCGCCGCGCGCAGCTCCACCAGCTCCGGCGTCACCATCTCGTAGCCGTCCACGCCCTTGGCCCGATGCGCCTCCGTCCTTCGTCCGCTCGGCAGGTGATGCACGGTGATTTCCGGCGGGCGCCCGAGGGCGGAAAACGTGCCGGCGTAGGCCGTCGCGGCTGGGTTCATCACCACGCTGTGGGTGCCACCGGGTAACTCGGTGAGCACTTCCGTTCCGCGGCCATCGAGCCACGCCCGGTAGAAGTCCCGCCCCAGCCCGTGACGAAAATTCGAGCTGAAGTAGACCCAGCCACCCCTTTCATCCACCCCTTCGATCGCGTGCACTTCCCGCTCGCCGTCGGTCAACCTCCGCTTCAACTGCCCGTCGAACCCGTACACATAGATGTGCCGGTAGCCCGTCCGCTCCGAGGTCCAGAGAAACTCCTCCCGGTCGCGGAAGAACCTCAGGTCGTCGGTGATGTTGATCCAGTGGGGGTCGCGCTCCACCAGCAGCGTCCGCGAGCGCCCGCTCTCCAGCTCGAACACCACCAGCTCCAATTCCCGCTGCCCGCGGTCGAGCAGTTGCACCCAGAGCCGTCCCGCGTCCACCCAGCCAAAGCGCGGAATGTATTCGGCGGCACGGTCGAGCCAGATCACCTCGCTCACCTCGGCCCCGCCGCGCTCGGCGGCGGAGATTTCTACGACGCCCACGTGCGCCTTGGGGTTCGGGTCGCCCGCCTTGGGGTAGCGCTGGAAATCCACCTGCGCTTCCGCCTCCACCAGGTCCACCAATGGGTAGGTCGGAACGGAATGCTCAGCGAGCTCGAGGAAAACGATGCGCCGGCTGTCGGGCGACCACTCGTAACCCGAGCGGATGCCCAGCTCCTCCGGGTAGACCCAGTCCAGGTCGCCGTGCAACACGTCGGCGCTCCCGCCGAGCGTCAACCGCTTCGCCTCGCTTGACCCAGCATCCTTGCAGGCACTCCCACCCTGCACTGTTTGGTCGGGGCCGGGCTTTAGCCCGGCCGAAAGGCTCGCCAAGAGTATTTGGGCTTTTCGTTGCGTGGCGACAGCCGAGCGAAGATCCCGAGCGTGTCCCGACGAAAGTCGGGACGAGTCGAGGGAAGCCCCTGAGGCCTTCTGTTGTTCTTCACACTGCGGCGGAACGGCCACGAGCCACAGGTCATGCTCCCAAACGAACGACACCCACTTCCCATCCGGCGAAAACTTCGGGTCGCGCACGTCGCGCTTCGACGCCGCCAGCGGCTTGGCTTCCTGCGACGCCAGGTCGTAGAGATAAAGCCGCCCCGCGCTGGTGAAGAGGATCTGCTTCGAATCCGGCGACCACACGTAGGCTGCCACCGCGTAGCGCAACAGCCGCTCCCGCTCGCGCTCGTCCGCCGCCGCTTCCTCGGGCGGCGGCGCCAGCCGCTTCATCTGCTCATCGCTCACCAGCACGTGCTTCTCGCCCGTCTCCGCCTCCACCGCCCAGAGGTCGCGCCGCCCGTCCTTCTCGCTTTCCAGGATGTAGCTCAACAGCCGCCCGTCCGGGCTCCAGCGCATCTGCGTCGGCAGCGGCCCGGTCAGGCCGTGCTCGGAGAAAATCTCCTCCAGCCGCAGCGGCTTCTTGGCTGAGGGCGCCACCTGTCCCGCCGCCGGCGGCAACCCGACCAGCAGCGCCAGAACGGCCAACAAAACGAGCCGCCCCTGTCCTCGTCTCACAGGCATCTCCTCAGAAATAGGATGGCGAAAACCCTTGACGGGCTCGCGTCACTCAGCCGGCTTGTCGGCCGGCTTCTGCGCCGGCGCCAGGCTGCGGATGAAGTTGATCAGGTGCCACTTCTGCACCTCGCGCATCCGCTCCCCCTGGCCGGGCATGGCGCCGTGCCCGGTGGTCAGGATGTAGAAGAGTTCGCCGTCTGTCCGCTTCTTTCTTGTCTCCGGCTCGGTGAAGTCCGGCGGGGTCAGCTTCGCCTCCTGGGCCAGTTCGCCCTTGCCGTCGCCCTTCTCGCCGTGACACATCGCGCACTGGCTGGTGAACAGTTTGCGCCCCGCTTCGACGGACTCCGTCGTCGCCTCGACCGCGTTCTTCCGCTGCTTCTCTTCTTCCGGAATCACCAGCGGCTTGGGCAACTCCGCCTGCGCCTCTTCCTCGGCTTTCTCTTCCTCCTGCCCGCCGACCGCGAGGCTCCCGGCGGCGCCCGGCAGGATCAGCACGAGCAACAGCACACCCGCAAGAAATCGTCGGGTCTGCATTCTCCTTCCTCCTCGCGGGGCTCGCAGCTCTCAACGCATACCACATCCCCACGCCCCGCCGCAACGCCTCCTCCCTTCCTTGCCTTATTCGTTCTTTTCCTCCGCTTCCTGACACTTCAGTGTCACCCTGAGCGCAGCCCCGCCCCTTGCGGCGGCAGAGGAGTCGTGTCTCAACCACGGCGGCCCCGACGCCGCAAGGGGCGGGGCGGAGTCGAAGGGTCTGCTTCTTTGCTTCCTTGCTTTCTTGCCTCTGTGCCTCTGTGGCGTTCTTTTTTCTTTGTGTCTTCGCGCCTTTGTGGCTATCTTCTGCCTGCACCGATGACCCCGCGCCGTCCCTACAGCCTGCTAGCGCGCTACTACGACCAGTTGACCCGCGGTGCCCCGCGCATGAACCGCCTCGCCCGCGAAAAAGTCCTGCGCGGAATCCTCCCCCGCGTCCGAACCGTCTGCGACCTCGGCTGCGGCACCGGCACCGCCGCCATTGAGCTCGCCCGCCGCCGCCGCCGCGTCTACGCCCTCGACTTCTCCCCGGAGATGGTCCGCCTCGCCCGCCGGAAAGTCCGCCGCCTGCCGCTCCGCCTCCGCTCCCGCCTTCACCTGCGCCGCGCCGATATACGCGCCTTCCGCCTGCCGGAGCGCGTCGAGCTCGTCACCTGCGAGTTCGCCACACTGAACCACGTCCCGCACAAGTCCGACCTCGCGCTTGTCTGCCGCGCCGTCGCTCGCGCCCTCCGCCCCGGCGGCTGGTTCCTCTTTGACATCAACACGCCCAAAGGCTTCGCCGAGCAGACACCCGGCGGCCACTGGGTCGACCGCCGCGACTTCAAGCTGGTGATGCACGGCCACTGGGACGCCCGCCGCAGCCTCTGCGCGCTCGACCTCGAATGGTTTCTCCCTGCCCGTTCCGCCGGCGGGCCCCGCGGCCGCCTGTGGCGGCACATGCACGAGCGCGTCAACCACGTTGCCTGGAGCAACGCCGAGCTCCGCCGCACCCTGCGCCGCGCCGGCTTCCGCCGCCTGCGCGTTTGGGACGGCGTCGACGTGCGCCCGCCCATGCCCGGTGCTCGCCGCGGCTATGACACCTACTATCTCGCCCAAAAACCGCAACAAAGGAGCCAACGGTGAGAACCTCCGCTGTCTCGCTGCTCGCACTTTTCCTGCTGCCGCTCACCGCCGCGGCCGGCGACGCCTTCGAGCTCGTCCAGGTCGCCGACGGCGTCTACGCCGCCATCCCGAAGCCCACGGCGCCGATGGCCATCGGCTCGAACGCCGCCATCATCGTCAATGAGAGCGACGTGCTGGTCGTCGACACCCACCTCACGCCCTCGGCCGCTCGCGCCCTGCTGGCCGAAATCGCCGCGCTCACCGACACGCCCGTCCGCTACGTCGTCAACACCCACTGGCACCCCGACCACGTCCAGGGCAACCAGGCCTACTTCAACGTCTTCCCCGGCGGCACCGAGTTCATCAGCCACCACGCCACACGCGAAGACATCCAGAAGAAAGCCATCCCCTCCGTCCGCGACCAGCTCGATTCCCTCCCCCAACAAATCGCCCAGGCCGAAGAACAGCTCGCGCGCGGCCTCGGCCCCGACGGCGAGCCGCTCACCGAAGAACAGAAGCCGCAGCGCCGCCAGCAAATCGAGCGCCAGAAAGCCTACCTGGCCGAGCTCCGGCAGATGCAAGTCACCCTGCCGACGCTCACCTTCGAGCGCAGCCTCATCCTCCACAAAGAGCGCCGCCCCATCCACATCCTCTTCTTCTTCAAAGGCCACACGCGCGGCGACGCCGTCGTCTACCTGCCGCAGGAAAAAGTCCTCATCACCGGCGACCTGCTCACCGCCGGCCTGCCCTTCCCCCGCGACTCCTACCCCGCCGAGTGGGTCAAGACCCTGCGCGCGGTCGCCGGCCTCGACTTCGCACAGGCCATCCCCGGCCACGGGCCCGTGCAGCAGGGGAAGGAACACCTGGAGCTAGTGACGCAAGTCTTTGAGTCCGTCGTCGAGCAGGTGCGCGCCGCCGTCGCCCGCGGGCTGACGCTCGAGGAAACGAAGAAGGCCGTCGACCTCGAAGCCTTCCGCGAAGCCATCATGAGCGACCCGGTCTACGGCCGCGCCTTCCACTCCCGCGTCGAAGGCACCCTCGAGCGCGCCTACCTCGAAGCCACAGGCGAACTCCAGGACTAGCCACAAAGGCACAGAGACACAGAGAGTGACCGACCTGAACAAGTTGACGCAGAGGATTATCAACTGCGCCATCGAGGTCCACCGCGAACTCGGCCCCGGCCTTTTGGAGAGCGCCTACGAATCCGCTTTGTGCATAGAACTGGACGAAGCAAGGCTGAAGTATGAGCGGCATGTGCCCTTCCCCGCGGTTTACAAGGGCCGAACCATCGGCGAATATCGCATTGATCTGATTGTTGAAGATGCCGTCGTGGTGGAAATCAAGAGCACCGAGCGGCTCGATCCCGTGTTCGAGGCGCAGGTGCTGACTTATCTGAAGGTCACCGGCAAGAAATTGGGATTGCTCATCAACTTCAATTCTCGTCTCCTGAAGGACGGAGTTAGGAGGTTCATTCTTTGAACCTGTTACTCTCTGTGCCTCTGTGTCTCTGTGGCCAATTCTTTCAGAGAGCGAACCCGCCCGCTTCCTCGAAGGCATGCGCCAGTTGCAGCAGCCGCGCCTCGTCGAAGTGCCGGGTGAAAAGCTGCAGCCCGACGGGCAAGCCCGCCTTTGTCTTCCCGCAGGGAACCGAAAGCCCCGGCACGCCCGCCAGGTCGCCCGTGACGGTGTAAATGTCGGCCAGGTACATCTCGAGCGGGTCGTCGGTCTTCTCGCCCAGCTTGAAGGCCGGAGTGGGCGAGGTGGGGGTAACGATGGCGTCCACTTGCTGGAAGGCTTCGACGAAATCGCGGTAGAGCAGCGCCCGCACCTTCTGCGCCTTCAAGTAGTAGGCTTCGTAGTAGCCCGCGCTCAACGCATAGGTCCCCAGCATGATGCGCCGCTTCACCTCCGCGCCAAAACCCCGCCCGCGCGTGCGGTGGTACATCGCCTCGAGCGTTTCGGCCTCCGGCGCGCGCAACGCGTAGCGCACGCCGTCGTAGCGCGCCAGGTTTGAGCTCGCTTCCGCCGTGGCGATGATGTAGTAGCAGGCGATGGCGAAGTCGGTGTGCGGCAGGCTGACCTCCCGCACCTCGCAGCCCAGCTCCCCCAGCCGCGCAATTCCCTTCTCGACCTGCGCGCGCACTTCCGCGTCGAGCCCGGCGCCGAAGTACTCCTTCGGCACGCCGAGCTTCAGCCCGCGCACGGGCCGCTCAAGCGCCGCCGCGTAATCCGGCACGGGCACATCGGCCGAGGTCGAGTCGTTCGGGTCGCGCCCGGCGATGACTCCGAGCATTACCGCCGCGTCGCGCACCGTGCGGGTCAGCGGGCCGATATGGTCGAGCGAAGAGGCAAAAGCAATCAACCCGTAACGCGACACCCGCCCGTAGGTCCCCATCAACCCCACGATGCCGCAGAAACCCGCCGGCTGGCGAATCGAGCCGCCCGTGTCCGAGCCCAGCGCCGCCACCGCCAGCCCGTCGGCCACCGCCGCCGCCGAACCGCCACTCGAGCCGCCCGGCACCCGCTCCAAATCGGCCGGGTTGCGACAGGGAAAGTAGCCGGAATTTTCCGTCGAAGAGCCCATGGCGAACTCGTCGCAGTTCGTCTTGCCCAGAATCACCGCGCCCGCCTGCTCCAGCCGCGCCACCGCTGTGGCGTCGTAGGGCGGCCGGTAGTTCTCCAAGATGCGCGAGCCCGCCGTGGTGGGAACGCCGCGGGTGACGATGACGTCCTTGATCGCCACCGGCACGCCCGCCAGCGGCGGCAGCAGCTCCCCGGCGGAAATCTTGCGGTCGATGCCCTCGGCCTGCGCCAGCGCCCGCTCGGGACACAGGCTGAGGAAGGCGCCCAGCTCGCGGTTGCGCGCCTCGATGCGCGCGAGGTGCTGCTCGGCCAGCTCCCGCGCCGTCACCGCCCGCCCGCGCAGCAGCTCCTGCACCTTCTCAATTGTTAGCGTAGCTACATCCATAATCTGTCATCCCGAGCCCTTGCGAGCCTTGGCGGCGAGGGATCTGCTTTTGTTACTTCTCAATCACCTTCGGCACTTTGAAGAACGCACCGTCGGTTTCCGGCGCCACCGCTAGTGCCTCGGTGCGCTCGAGCCCCGCGCGCGTCGCATCCTTGCGCAGGCTCGGGTTCGCCCGCGTATCGGCCTGCCCCGACACCGTCGGGGCCAGCACCTGCGCCATCGGCTCGACCCCGGCCGTGTCCAGCTCGTTCAGCTTCTCGATGTAGCCCAGGATGGAGTCGAGCTGCTGCCGCATCCGCTCCGTCTCTTCCGCCGTCAGCTCCAGGTGCGCCAGCGCCGCTACGTACTCCACATCTTTGCGCGTAATCTTCATCTCTCTGTCCTTGATGCGCGAGCCGCGATTTTAGCATACGCCTCTTTGCCCTCGCCTCCAGTAACAAGAGTGAATAACGCTGGCCACAAAGACACGAAGAGACAAAGAGGAACCAGATTTTTTCAAAAAGATGTCCTTCGTGTCTTTGTGTCTTAGTGGCTAGTGCCGTTCCAGGCAGGAAGATCCCGCAGGGGCGGGATCAGCCGGTCTTCGGCTTCTCTTCCGCCTGCCCGGGCGGCTTCTCGTCGCCCTTCAGCTCTTCTTTGAAACCCCGCAGGCCGCGCGCCAGTCCCCGCATCATGTCCGGAATCCGCGTGGCGCCAAAGAGCAGGAGCAGGATGAAGGCGATGATCAGAAGTTCGGTGATCCCGATTTTCCCCATCGTGGCAACTCCTCACCCCGATTCTAGGGCGGCGCGCCGGGGGAGTCAAATGAAATCCCTCGCCTAGAGTGTCCTCATTTGAGTTCAACTCAGCGGCTCCTGCCGCTGGGAACTACGGGCAGAGTGGAAGGCTGAAGCCTTCCGCTACGGGGGAGGGGCACGCGAGGTAACGGAACCCTTCAGGGTTCCACCGCCTGCTTACGTTGCGGCTCTGTGCCTCTGTGGCCAGTTGGAACGCCGCTAGTGCAAGATGACGCGCTCGTCGCCCACCCGGCGGGTGAGCCGCTTGCGGTCCAGATACTCCAGCAACGGGATGGCGTACTTGCGCGTCACCCCGGTGAGCTCCTTGAACGCCGGGACGGACAGCCGCTCGCCCTTCTGCCGCTTGTAGCCGCGCAGCAGCTCCCCGAGCCGCTCCAGCGGCTGCCGGTGGAACAGCAGCTCCTCGGTCACCTTCACCAGCACGCCCTCGCGCAGCAGAATCTGCACAATCTTCTGCGCCCGCCGCGCCTCCACCCCCGCCTGCGCCAGCACCTCCTTCACCGCCGGCACCGCGAGCCCGCTGCGGGCGAAGGCCTGCTCGATGGTCTGCTTGGCCTCGGCCTCCTCCCGGCTCAAGGTCACCGTGCGCCCCGCCTGCTTCACGATGTCGCCCGCCACCGTCAACTCGCCCGCCGCCACCAGCTCGCTCACCACCGCCTCGAACAACACTTCAGGCGCACGGCCAAAGACGCGCTCCTTCAGCTCTTCCTTGGAAATGCCTTCAAGCAAAGGCTCCTTCTGATGAAACGCAGCGACCGCTTCCAGCGCCTGCTGCCGCAGCGTCGCCAGCCGCGCCGGGTTCGCCACCACCCCGAAGCCTCGGGGCGTCGCCGACAGCCGCCGCAGCCGGCCGGCGCGCTCCAGCGCCGCGACGCTCGCCTCCAAATCCTGGCGGCGCCAGCCGGTCGCCGCCACCAGTTGCTGCTCGCTCAAGGCGCCGCGCGGGTCGCGCTCGACCCGCGCGGCGAGTATGGCGTCTCGGTCGCCTGCGGCCAGCGTCTCGAGATAGGCCAGCACGGCCGGGTCGCGTCGCCGGTGCCGCGCCGGTTGCGCGCTCAACACGCGCCCGCCACCAATGGTGATGACGGGCGAAAACTGCCGCACGATGAAGCGGTCACCCGGCAGCAACAGCGCCGGGCGCTGCAGGCGGAGTTGCGCGTAGGCTTCCTCGCCCGGCTTGAGCTCGTCGCGGTCGAGCAGCCGCACCTCAGCGATCATCTCCGCCGTGCCCTGGTGGAAGTGAACCCGAGCGCCGTGTTTGAGCGGGCGCGCCGCCGGCAGGAGCGTGAGCCGCGCATCCACGCGGTCGGTGGGTTCGAAGAGGCCGGGAGCGGCCAGCACCATCCCGCGCTCAAGCTCCCCCGCCTCCACGCCCGCCAGGTTCAACGCCGTGCGCTGCCCGGCCGTGGCACGCTCGGCGCTTCGCCCGTGCACCTGCACGCCACGCACCCGCAGGCGCTTCCGCTGCGGGAACACTTCAACCTCTTCGTCCCGCCCGACGCTCCCCGAGACCAGCGTCCCGGTGACGACGGTTCCGAAGCCCTTCATCAGGAAGGCGCGGTCAATCGGCAGGCGGAAGTAGTAGGAGGCGTCCTTGCCCGGCACGGTGGCAGCCAGCCGCCCAAGCTCTTCCTGCAAGCGGTCGAGCCCCGCGCCGGTCTTGCTGCTCACCAGCACGATGGGCGCGCCTTCGAGGAACGAGCCTTCGAGGAACTCCTCCGTTTCCAGCCGCACCAGTTCCAGCACGTCCGGCTCGACCAGGTCGGATTTGGTCAGCACGGTGAGCCCGCGCTCGATGCCGAGCAGCCGGCAGATGTCAAAGTGCTCGCGCGTCTGCGGCTTGATGGATTCGTCGGCGGCAATCACCAGCAGCACCAGGTCAATCCCGCTCACCCCGGCCAGCATGTTGCGCACGAAGCGCTCGTGGCCGGGGACGTCAACGAACGCCAGCCGCAGGGCGTCGCGGCCCGACGCGGCGGCGAGGTCGAGGTGGGCGAAGCCGAGGTCAATGGTGATGCCGCGGCGCTTCTCTTCTTCCCAGCGGTCGGGATCGGTGCCGGTGAGCGCCAGCACCAGGGCCGACTTGCCGTGGTCAATGTGCCCGGCGGTGCCGACGATAACGTGCTTCACAAGTGTCAGGCTCACACAAGGGGAAACTCTATTCCAGCGCGGGAGGCAGGAGCGGGCGACTGTGGCGGCGCACGGGTAGTCTCCTAATTTCGAATTCCTCGGCGATGACTTAGTGAGCAGTTGCGGTTTCGCTTTACGTGCTCGAAATGAGGGGCGTGTCCTCCGCCCGCTTCGTGTGGCTCGACAGGTTTACCGCACTCAGGGCACCGAAACCCCTTGAGAACCTTCAGCCTCATTGCTCCAGCTAATGCTTTTAATGCGTTGGCGAGATCAATGCTAATCAGGCACTGTTCCATTTTTGGCACGTCGATGGCCTCCAGCAAAATGCGGTCGATCTTACGCTACAAGAGTTGAGATGGGCTAAACTTCAGATGCGACTTCAGACGCGGTCGCACCGTAGTCGAACCACTCCACGCACCGGGCCAAGATGGAGTCACACCGCTCGCACGTCTCGATGAATGTCCGGAAGCGTCTAATCGCTTGCTCGAACGCGGCCAAAACCCCCTCCGTTCTCATGATGATTGGTTGGACGCGCCACTGCGCAGTCAGCGGAAAGGCTGCTTCGCCATCAGAGTCGATGTACAGGAAAGGCTGCGCACGACCAGCCCTCGTTAACTCCGAGTTGCTGCTCTGCTCGTGCAAAAGTGCGCACCGAGCTGCCCAAAAGTCGGCGCTCCCAACCGTCCCCGAGGTGAGGTGACCAATCATGAACTGATCCACCCACCGCTTGAAATCTTCCGCATTGTTCCGCCTCTCATGTTCCCGGTGCAACCATGCCATGCCGTCAATTCCAGCGAAAATTAACATCATCGCTGGCACCATGTACTTA
>JACPRL010000096.1 GCA_016189965.1 Acidobacteriota bacterium
CTCCGACCGGCTCGGCATCGGGGTCTTCTACCGCTGCGAAATGCCCACCTACGAGGACTACCTGGAGCGGAAGGGACGCATCCGCCGCGACCAGCCGCTGGCCGAGCGCGAAGACATCTACCAGCGCGACGTCACCCCGCTGCTCGACGCGCTCTTCTAGAACTTGTAAATCACGTCAAATTGCATTCGCTTCAGGTAGGGGTCGCGCCCGAGCGGCCGGAAGCGCGGCGGCACCAGGCTCAGGTTGTCCTCGGCATTGAACAAGCGCCCTACGAAGAGGATGTACTCCAGGGTGACGTGGCGGTGCGCCTGGTAGGCGCCGTGGAAGCGGTGGTTGAGCACATTGGTGGAGGCGCGCAGGTCGCTGAAGCTGTAGGCGCCGATGACGGCGTCGCGCTCCACCCGCATCAACGTGTAGCCGAAGGCCAGGTCGCCCTTCTCGCGCGTCTGGCCGATTTCCGCTTCCGCCCAGTAGCCGCTGCGCTCGCGGCCGCCGCGCAGGTTGTTGACGAAGTCGAAGGTGAGCCGCAGCGGCCAGCGCGCCGCCAGGCGGTAGTTGAGCTCGGCAATCAGGTCGAGGTAGGCGAAGCGCTCCGTGTAGCCGATGATGTTTCCGACCGCATCCACGCGAACGCTGTTCGAGAGCGGCAGGCTGGGCCGCAGCGTGCCGGCGCCGAGGGCGAGAGCGATGCTGTCCACATTGCGGAAATTGATGCCCGCCGCGTAGAGACCCAACTTCCACTCGTCGCTCAACTTCCAGTGCGACTGCACCTGCCCGCCCCAGATGAAGCTGTCGCCGCCGGCTGACAACTCGTTGAAGGGAAGCTGGAAACCGACCAGCGTCAGATTGGTGAGTGGCGAATCCTGGAAGTCAAACGACAGCGTTTCCGCAAAGCCTTCCGGGTTGAGGTCGTTGTCAAAGGTGAGCTCAGTGTGGTACCAGGGGTAGGCGAACTTGCCCGCCGTCACGGTCGCCCACGGCGCCCACTGCGGGTTGTAGCTCAGCCAGAACTTGTCCAAGCCAAAATCCTTGCGGGTGAAGAAGCCGGTGAAGGTCTGGTTGGTGGTGATGGGGTCCTCGAGTTGTCCGGTGGCGAAGCGCAGGCCGCCGCTGAGCTCGTCGGTGATGCGGGCGCGAGCCTCGAAGCGCAGCCGGGCGCGCTCGCGGTGCCGCTGCTGGGTGCCGGCCTGGAAGAACGGCTCGTAGCGGACGCGGAGGTCGCCGCTGAAACTGAAGCTGGAGAGCCGCTTGTGCAGGCTGTCGTCGGCTTTCTGCGTCTCCGCCACCGTCTTTTCCAGTTGTTCGACTCGGGCTTCGAGCGGCTTCTCCTCGGGCGCGGCGGCAGCGGCCGCTTCGTCGGCCGCTCCTCCGCCGCCCGCGGGGTTCAGACGCCGCTTCAGGTCTTCCAGCAGCGCGCCCTGGCGTCGCAGCAGCTCTTGCAACTGGGAAATCTGCTCCTGTTGCTGCGCCACTTGCGCTTTCAACTCCTCCAGCTCCTTGGCGGCTTTCGTGGCCGTGTCCTCAGCTCGCGAGACCAGGCCACCCAGACAAACCAGAAGCACCAGACTGCAGACCAGCCCTTTTCTCATGGCACACCCTCCGGCGGATTGTTCCCGCACAAACTCGATGGAAATCCCCCGCGTCTGTCGGAGGGAAAGCCTATTCGTTCCCGAACTGGTTTGTCTACTGCCGGGCGGGTGGCGCGGGCGTCGGCAGGTCGCGGAAGGTGAAGCGCGTTTCGACCTGCTCGAACGGCTTCCCGTCCACTTCCGCATAGGGGTAAATGAAGTAGTTCAGCGGCTCGCCGGCGGGGGTGGGATTCAGGCGGACGTCGCGGCCCAGGGTGAAGAGCACGCGGTGCTCGTCGTGAGCACCAAAGAAGTAGTCCCGTTTCTCCGGCTGCTTCCAGGCTTCCGAGGCGTCGACGGGAATCCAGCCGTAGGGCTCCACGTAGAACTGCGCCCAGCAGTGGTAGCCGGGGATCTCGCCTTCCGCCTTGGCGGGCGGCAGCGGAAAACCGATCTCAAAGCGCGCCGGGATGCCGGCGGCGCGCATCATGCCAATGAGCAGGGCGTGGAAGTCGGTGCAGTTGCCGCGGCGCGCCCGGCAGGCAAAGAGCGCGTCACCGCGACCCCAGCCTTCGCCCGACTTGTCGTAGCGCAGGGTCGATATCACGTAATCGTAGACGGCGCGGGCCTTCTCGAGCGGCGTCCGGCGCCCCTGTGTTTCCTGCCGGGATAACGCCACGATGAGGTCGTCGAGGGGCACGAGCCGGTCGGGCTGGAGGAAGCGGGCCAACGCTTGCGGCGGCTTCGTGGTCGCGAGCACCGTACCGCCGCCCTGGTTGAGCGCCACCTGATGCTCCTGCCGGGTTACGCGGAAGCGCATCCGCACCGCAAGTGACTCCCTGAGGTCGGCCTGCTGCGCCTGGACGTAAAGATACTTGTTGCCGTATTCGCGCTCGCTGTGCTCCTCAAAAGGCACGGGAGACTCGATGCTCAGCACGCTGATTTGCTGATGTTCATCCGATTGGGGAAAAGGCAGCCACAGCCGGACGGCGTGCCCGCTGGCGGGAAGCTCCGGCAAGCGGACTTCATAAGTGAACTCGAAATGACGGACGGCCAGGGCCGGCTCCGGCGGACGCGACACCAGAGCGACAGCCGCCACGACAGAAAGAAGGATGGCAATCCCCACCACTATGCGAAAGGTCATTCCCCCTCCCTGCAGCGTGCACGAATCTCTTAGCTTTGAGTCCCGGGGAGAAGCACTGCCCCCACGGCCAGCGAAGTGTTACGGTCCGCCCGTGCCCCGAGCGACGCCCGATGCTCGAGAGAACTTCTTATAGCCTCCCATCAAATTCGGTGTCAACAAGAAGTTCTCTCCTGCCCGCGCCGACAGGGACGACCGAAATCAACCTGCCGTGGTTTTTCACTTGACACCCGCGCCCGGCGAAGCTAGGAATAATCACAGCAGGGGAGGGCGAGGGGGCCGCCGGAGCCGCACGCGGCGTCCACCAGAACATCTGCCTGCCAGAGGGAGAGTGCAATGACTCCTCGTCTCGCCGCGGTTGCTCTGTGTCTACTTATCTCTTTTTTGCCTTTCTTCGCCGTCGTCGCTTCCGACCACTCGGACGCGCCGCAGGCGATGGGCATCACACGGCAGGACGCCAACCTTACCGACCTGCACGCCTTTGTCGTCGGCTCGAACCTGGTGCTGGCACTCGCGATGAACCCTGCCATCCCGCCGACCGCCACCGGCTACGTTTTCCCGACCGACCTAACCTTCGAGATCAGCATTGATGTGGATTCCGAGGTCAGCCCTTCGGACCCGCTCGGCGACGGCGGCACCATCGTGCGGCCGGAGCGGATCAGCGAAGACATCGTGTTCCGACTTCGCTTCCGCAACGACGGTTCGGCCCGCATCCAACGCATTGTGCGCGGGCCGGTTCAATGCGACCCGCATCTCGTGAACTTCTTTGCCGGCCTGCGCGACGACCCCTTCATTCGCGGGCCGCGCCAGGGCCGCAACATCGCCGCGATTGTCTTGGAGCTGCCGCTGAGCTCGGTGCTGAGCGGGCAGAGCACATTGCTCATCTGGGCGACCGCGAAGGTGGAGGGTTTCGACTCCCCGTTCCAGGAGTTGGCGGGACGTTCCTTGCGCTCCATGTTCCCCGAGCAGGCGGCCCTGAACCGGCTGCATCCGAAGCACCACCTGCACCGGGCCGGCTTGCGGCCGGACGTGATGATTTACAACACCGCCTTGCCCGCCGCCTTCCCCAACGGGCGGGCGCTGGCGGACGACGTGGTCGATCTGGTTTGCTCGTTGAGTGGCGACTGTCGAGTGGTTGGCAGTGATGCTCCTTTTCCATCGTCGAATGATGTGCCCTTCCTGACCACCTTCCCCTACCTCGCCCCGCCCCATCCGGCCCCGTGAGGCCGCCGGGCGGCGCCGTTCGCCCCGTGAGGCAAGTTTTCCTCTCCGCTGTTCTCGCTGCTGTTCTCGCCGGCTTCGCTGCAACTGCGCAGGAAAGCGTCCCGCCGGGCGACACGGATGCGCGCATCGAGTACTACAAAGCGCGGCTGGGGGGCCCCGGTACATATCCCGTTTATACGCAACTCGGGGCAGCCTACGTCCAGAAAGCCCGCGAAACCGGCCTAGTGAGCTACTACGAGGAGGCGGAGCGCTACCTCGAGCGCTCGCTCGAATTCCAGCGCAACTTCGAGGCTCTGCGCTGGCTCGCTGTCGTCTACACCGCCCAGCACCAGTTTCCCGAAGCTCTCCCCTACGCCCGGGAAGCCGTCGAAACGCTGCCCGAGGACCTCGACGCCCAGGCGGCACTGTTCGACGTCCTGCTCGCTCTCGGCCGCCACGACGAGGCCGCCGCCGTGCTGGAAACGATGCAGCAAAGTGAACCCGGCTTTCACGTCTCCGCCCGACTGGCCGCTCTGCGGCACTATCGGGGGGAACTCCGGGCGGCGCTGGAAGGGATCAACCAAGCCTGCGCGGAGGCGGACGCTGAGCCCTGGCCGCTTGAGACTCGCGCCTGGTGCCAAGTGCGCCGCGGCGCGCTCTCGCTCGACAACTGCCGGCCCGAAGACGCCGAAGCGGCCTACCAACGCGCTCTCGAGATTCTCCCCGCGTATTATCTGGCGCTCGAACACCTAGCCGAACTGCGCGCCGCGCAGGGCCGCCTGTCCGAGGCCATCGAGCTCTACCGCCGGCTGCTCGAGAACCAGCCCAACCCCGAATACCGCCTTGCCCTGGCCGACCTCTACGACGAGAGTGGAGAGGATGCGCAAGCCGCCCAAGAGCGCGGTTCCGCGGCGAGGGAGATGCGCCAGGCGACCGAGAACGGCTCGCGGCTCTACCTCCGTCCTCTCGCTCTCCTGCTGGTAGACAAGCCCGAGACCGCTGCCGAAGGCTTGCGCTGGGCTGAAGAGGATTTCAAGCATCGGCAGGATGCCTACGCCGCCGCCACGCTGGCCTGGGCGCACCACAGGAACGGAAACCGCCGAGAGGCGCTCGAGTTTCTCGACCTGGCCCTGCGCCCCGGCCTCAAAGATGCCACCCTGCTGCTCGACGCGGCGCTGATGGCCTATGAAGCCGGCGAACGCGAGCGAGCCCGCGGCTACCTCGAGCAAGCCCTCGCCTGCCCGGTTCGGCTCCGGCCAGCCGACCGCGCTCGCGCCGCACGCCTCCGTGCCCGCCTCTCGCCCTCCTCCCCGCCCTAGTCGGAGTGGAAGGCTGAAGCCTTCCGCTACAGCGAGAGCACGCGATGTAGCGGAACCCTTCAGGGTTCCATTGTACGAGCCACCCGCGACCTGTGACCCGGCGATCATTCAACCGCACCACCGAGCCCCCAGGCTCCCGCCTGGGGGAATCCGGACTCCATCCTCCCCGAGGCCGGAGCCTCGGGGCTCGGAGATTGATTTGCCATGGTGGGAATGGCGCCAGGAGCCTCAGGGGGAGGCCGCCCGCTACCCTCCTACCGGCGGGCGGGCGATCGTGGCGGGAAGGGCCGGTGTCACCAGTGACACCGCTATCCCAGAAACGGGCCCGAAGGGCGAATTGTAGCTTCCCCTCGCGGCTGCTAAGATGGCAGCCTCACGCGCGACCCAACAAAGGAGCTTCCGATGGACAGCAAAGCCTTCGTCGAGGAACTCGCCGCCGCCAACCAGGCGCTGCTCGACGAGCTCGGCGACGTGCGCGCGCTGGCCGACTCCCACCCTCAGCCCCGCGACGGCCTCGCTACCCTGCTGCGGGTGGCGCTGGCCAATGAAATCAGCGTGGCCGAACTCGCCGCCCGCTGGATGCCCACCGTGGCCGACTGGGACATCAAGATCGCCCTGGCGCAGCAGGCCGGCGACGAAGCCCGCCACTTCATCCTGCTCGAAAAGCGGCTCGCCACACTCGGCATCTCTCTGGCCGACTTCGCCCCGCCGGCCGAGAACAAACTCTTCGCCTACCTGAACAGCCTCGAAACGCCGGTGGAGAAAATCGCCGCCGGGCAGTTCACCCTCGAAGCCCTGGCCTATAAAGTCAACGACGCCTTCCTGCGCTACTGCGAGCTGGTGGGCGACAAAGAAACCGCTCAGCTCTACCGGAACTTCATCCAGCCCGACGAGCTCTTCCACCACCAGTTGGGGCGGCGCCTGCTGGAAAAGCACGCGCGCAGTGACGACGACCAGCGCCGCGCCCGCCAAGCGGTCACGAAAACGCTCGCGGTCGCCCGCGAGCTGCGCGCTGCGGCCGCGCAGAAGCTCGGCACTGCCTGCTTTCCGGGCTGCTGACCCGTTCTGCGATGCCGGGCGACGCTCGCACCGAACCCGCCAGCGTCCGTATTCTGCTGACCACGGGCGAGGGCGTGCGCATTGAATGGAAGGATGGCCACTCGAGCCGCTACACGTTTCCCTTTCTCCGCGAACACTGTCCCTGCGCTACCTGCCGCGACCGCCGCGCGCATGGCCTGAGCGTCACGGGGGAGAAAATCCGAACGCCGCTGCCGGTCTACACGGAGCCGGTGCGCGCGCAGGCGGCCGAGCCGGTCGGCCACTATGCCGTGCGCTTCACCTTCAGCGACGCCCACGCCACCGGCATCTATAGCTTTGAGTACCTGCGCGAAATCTGTCCCTGCGAGAAGTGCCAACCCGCGCGCAAAGGAGAGACGCCTTGAGACAAGCGCCGGGCGGGTTGAGCTATCTAGAAGCCAATGCCACAAAGCCACAAAGACACGAAGGCACGAAGACGGAAGGGCACGGCTTTAGCCGTGCCGAAAAAAAGCTGCGCGCAGCGCAACCGCGGAAGGGGTCCGGGGAAACCCGGCGCGGGTGTCCCCGCCGCCCGCTGGTTGTGCAACCGCTTCTCGCTATTTTGATAGGCTTCGGCACGCTCCTCAGCCACGCCAACGAAACCTCGGCCGTGCGCTACGCCAGCGGCGAGGAGATGGTTGAAGGCTATCTGGTGAAGCCGGCCGGGGCCGGCCCCTTCCCGGCCATCATCGTCATCCACGAGTGGTGGGGCCTGAACGAGCAGGTGAAGGAAGAAGCCGAGCGCCTGGCCAGCGAGGGCTACGTGGCGCTGGCGGTGGACCTCTACCGCGGCCGCGCCACCAGCAATCCCGACGAGGCCCACGAACTCTCCCGCGGGCTCCCCCGGGACCGCGCTGTGCGCGACCTGCGGGCTGCGTTCAGCTATCTGGCCAGCCGGGCTGATGTGCGGGCCGACCGCATCGGCGCCCTCGGCTGGTGCATGGGCGGCGGCTATTCGCTGGAACTGGCGATGGCCGAGCCGCGCCTGGCGGCCAGCATCATCTACTACGGCCGCTTGGCGACCGATGAGAGCCTGCTCGCGCAAATCCGCGCGCCCGTGCTGGGGCTGTTCGGGGAAGACGACCGCGGGATTCCGGCGAGCAGCGTCCGCGCCTTTGAAAACTCAATGAAGAAGCTGGGGAAGGCCGCGGAGGTGCACATCTATCCCGGCGCCGGTCACGCCTTCGCCAACCAGACGCGGCCCTCCTACCGCGAAGCCGCGGCGCGGGATGCTTGGGAGAAGACGCGCGCCTTTCTCCGCGCCAACTTGCAAAACTAGAATCCATTTCAAAACCGCCAATTGGGGCGGACTGGGAAGGGCACGGCTTTAGAGTGTGTGTGACAACCCGCGATTTCGTCAGGGCACGCCTTCAGGCGTGCCGTAAGCCTCGCCCTTTCAACGCGGCTTTAGCCGCTGAGGGCATCAAAAGCTAGTTTTCACACAGACTCTTTAGCCGTGCCGAAAAAAAGCTGCGCGGAGCGCAACCGCGGAAGGGGTGCGGGGAAACCCTCTGTGGGTGTCCCCGCCGCAGCCTGGCTGAACTATGACTGACAGCGCACAAACTCGTAGTTCAACGCCCCGAACCGCCCCGCGACCCCAGCCAGTGGGGCAGACACCTTTGTCTGCCGGCCCCCGCGGCGTCGGGGCCACCCGCCCGCCCTCCGAGCAAAACAGGCTCTCAGGCGAAAATTTATCTGTGCCGAACGCGGGAAATCCCCGTGCCCAACCCGGCAGCAACGCGACGCAAACGGCCCACGACGGCCCTCATCAGGCCACAGAGGCACGGAGGCACAGAGAAATACGGTTTCCAGAAATCTCTGTGTCACTGTGTCTTTGTGTCTCGGTGGCTAGACCAGGTCGGCGGCCTTCTTCAGGTCGGATACCGCCAGAATGATGAGGGCTTTCGGCGCTCCGCGCTCGATGCTGCCGTAGGCGTAGTCCACATTCAGCTTGTGCTCGGCCAGCTTGCGCGTGACGCGCCCCAGAGCGCCAGGACGGTCCGAGAGCCGCACCGCCAGCACCTGTTCTTCGGTGAACTGCACGCCCATCTGCTGGAAGATTTTCCGCGCCGTGTCCGGGTGGTTCACCACCACGCGCACGTTGCCCCAGCCGCGGACATCGGAAGCCATGATGGCCTCGATGTTGACCGCTTTGGCGGCCAGCGCGCTGCACGTCTCCGCCAGCGCCCCCGGCCGGTTCTCGAGCAGAAGCGAGAACTGCGTCACGATGGGCATCGGGGCTCCTTCTCAACCCGAAGGTTTGCCGCCTCGGAGGCTCCGGGGAAAGGAACCGAACCGGGGCAAACCTCGGAGGAGGATTGTCAGCTGAAGCTCTGGACGGCCGTGTTCTCGTCGTTGTGGATTTCAAACACGGTGTAGAGCTTGGTGATGGTCAGTAAGTCGTTGACCTTGTCGGTCAGGTTGGCCAGCTTCAGCATCCCGCCCTTGTTCTTGACGGTGGTGAAGCCGGAGACCAGTTCGCCCAACCCCGAGCTGTCGATGTAGCCCACCTGGCCGAGGTTGAGGACGATTTTCTTCTTGCCCTGGTCGAGCAGTTCGTGCAGGGTCTGGCGCAATTGGGCGCTGGCGTCGCCGAGCGTCAGCCGCCCGCTCAGGTCGACGACCGTCACCCCGCCCACTTCGCGCTTGTCGATTTTCACGCTCACGATCGTTTCTCCTTTTCAGAATTCGAACCCACCGATCCCCGGTTGTTGGAGGAGTACCGCTTGGTCAACTTGACGCTCGCGCCGCCGTTGCACCCGCATTTCACCGCCAGTTCGTCCACGAAACACCGCACCAGGAACAGCCCCCGCCCGGAGGTCTTCAGCAGGTGCTCGTCCTGGCGCGGGTCGGGCACCGCCGCCAGGTTGAACCCGGGGCCCTGGTCGTGCACCTCCACTTCCAGACGGTCGGGGTGCAAGGCAAAATGCAGGCCGATGGGCTTGCGGCGGTCGCCCCGGTTACCATGCTCCAGCGCGTTGATCAGGCACTCGCGCACCGCCATGCTGATCTTGTATTGTTCGCCCTCGTCGAAGCCCACCGAGCCGGCCACACTGCGGGTCAACTCCTCCCCGAGGTCAACGCTCTCGATTCGGCTCTCCAGCGTCAATTCGACACGGCGGGGTGGCTTGTCCATACAACGCGAGCCGTCCAGCGAATTCCCCCTCCTGCGGCAAGCGCATAAGTCTACACGCCGCCCCCCCGCCGCGTCAACCACCGTCACGCCTGGGGAATAGCCTACTCACATGGTATCCTCTCTGTGCGGCTGCGGTGTCTTAGCCCGAAACGGCGGGCTCCGCTGGGGATGACACGGGGGCAAAGGGGCTGCGAGATAAGGTGTAACTGTCCTAGCGTCGTCAGTAGGACAGACATTCCTGTCTGTCACGGGGGCGTCAGCCCCCGCTTTCTGCGCCTGCCCTCCGACCAAAAGTTCTTCCCAGTTCAGCCCAGCGGCTCCCGCCGCTGTGAACCCTGTGGCAGGAACCACAGGGTTGAGCATCAGAGGGGCGAAGGCGGCAAGTTGACCCACCGCAGAAAAATGAGGCGGAAGCATAGCCGAAGGGCCTCTCCGCGTTTTTCAGTTTGTCGGTAGGACAGACATTCTTGTCTGTCACGGGGGCGCAGCCCCCGCTTTCTGTCGTACTCGGGGGGCAACCCAGCGTGTGCTTTATCCCGCTTGCCCTGAGTGAAGTCGAAGGGAGCCAAGTCGAGGGGCGCCGCTGGACCCTGGGGCAGGAGCCTCAGGGTTGGACTCAAATTGAGACACTAGCGCCGCCCGACTTTCCTTGACGCCGCCGGAACCCGGATGGGAAAATGCTCCCGATGAGACGGAGCGTCATGACCGGGCTGGCGCTGGCTGGGGCGCTGCTGCTGACGCTTGCCGCGCCGCCGCCCGGCGAAGCCAAGACCTTCACCTACAAGGTCAAGCACCAACACACCTTCGGCAGTTGCGAAGGCGAGTTGAGCGTCACGGAAACCGAAGTCCGCTACGAAACCCCCAACCGCGAGGATGCGCGCATCTGGACCTATGACCGCATCAAGAAGGTCGAGCGCCCCGGCTCGCACCGGCTGACGGTTTACACCTACGAGGACCAAGCGCTGCAGTTCGGGCGCGACAAACCCTTCGATTTCGAGTTCCTCGACGGCGAGGTCAGCGACGACCTGTTCGCTTTCCTGGTGAGCCGGCTGGGGCAGCGCGAGGGCGCGCAGCCGCCCGCCGAGCCGCCCGGGGGTCGCTACGAGCTGGCCGCCAAACACCTGCACACCTTCGGCGGCTGCGAGGGCACGCTGAAAATCACCGAGGAGTCCATCGAATACACCACGGATCACTCGAAGGATGCGCGCCTCTGGAAATACGTCGACATCAAGCGGTTCGAGCGCCACACCCCCTACCGCCTTGATATTTACACCTACGAGGACCAGAGTCTGCAGTTGGGCCGCGACAAAATCTTCCGCTTTGAACTCAAGGAACCTCTCGAGCCCGTCGTCTACGAGTTCATCCTCCAGCGCCTCACCCGCCGCTAGGCTTCCATCCCCTACAGTCTGTGCTCGTGTCATTCCGAACCCTTGCATGCCATGGCGGTGAGGAATCTGCTTTTTCTTCAACTCGTTCCCACAGACAAGCAGATTCCTCGCTCCGCTCGGAATGACAAAGCGCGACTTTTTCAGCACCCTGGCTAGAAGGGGGGCAGGGCTTTAGCAAGGTGCTAAGAAAAGCCGCGGAATTGGAAGGGCACGGCTTCCTTGTCCCGAGTCCCGCCCGGCGGGACGAGGGAAGCCGTGCCGAAAAAAAGCTGCGCGCAGCGCCACCGCGGAAGGGGTGCGGGGAAACCCTCTTCGGATGTCCCCCCTGGCGGCAGGTTATGCAACGGCTTCTACAAGCTGTGGCAGACCCCTGTAAGGCAACTGCGGGACGAGTCGAGGGAAGCCTCTGTGGGCTTGCTCGCAGGACGTTTTGCAACCAGCTCTCGGTTCTTCACTTGTACACCACCCCGTCTTTGATTACGTGCACCACGTGCCGCAGCGCTTCCATCGAGCGCAGCGGGTCGCCGTCCACCACGATGATGTCCGCCAGCTTGCCGGGGGCAACCGTGCCCAGGTCGTCGCGCTTCAGCAGCTTGGCGGGCCAGAAGGTGGCGGCGCGAATGGCGTCCATCGGCGACACCCCCAGCCGCACGAAGGTGTCCAGCTCCCGCCAGGTGGAGTCGAAGTGGAAGTTCATCGGGATGCCGGAATCGGTGCCGGTGATGAGCGTCACGCCGGTCGAGCGCATCTGCTGGAACTTCTGCGCCAGCGTCGGCACCCGCCGCCGCACCAGCTGGAAGTACGCCATGCGCTCCGGGTGCTCGAGCGAACGGCGTACATCCTCGTAGATCGCCGGCGGTAAGTCGCTCTTCAAGCGCGGGTCGTCGAGCCGCTCCGGGAATTCATCCACGGTGTACGGGTAGAGATAGAGCCCCTCGATGGTCGGGCACCAGTAGAGCGTGGCGTTGCGCTCCCGCACCATCGCCAGCACGTCGTCCGGGTAGCCCGGCTGCGTCGCCAGCCCGGTGTGCTCAATCGAGTCCACCCCGGCGCGCACCCCCTGCCGGATCTCTTCGTTGCGGTGCGCGTGCGCCGTCACGTGAAGGCCCGCGGCGTGCGCCGTCTCCACGATGGCCTTCAGCTCCTCCAGCGTCATCTGGTCCTGATCAATCACCTTGATCATGTCCACGCCGGCGTCAATGAGCCGCTTGGTCTTCGCGCGCGCGTCCTCCGCCCCGTGCACTTCCCAGCAGAACTCGGCCTCGAGCGGCGGCGCCTTCTTCTGCAGGAACGGCCCGCTGGCGATGACGCGCGGCCCGGGAATCTCCCCGCGCGCGATGCGCTCGCGCACTGCCAAAATGTCCTCCAGCGGCGCGCCCACGTCGCGCACCGTCGTCACGCCCGCCAGCAGAAGCTCGCGCGCCGCAATCGGCATGATGACCTCGCGCCAGCGGTCGCGGTAGGTGCGGAACCAGTGGTCGTAGTCGGCGTGGCCGACGATCATCAGGTGCACGTGCATGTCCATCAGGCCCGGCAGCACGGTGTGTCCCTCGGTGGAAATCACCCGCGCCTCCGGCGGCACCGCCACCTCGCCCTGCCGCCCCACCGCCTCAATGCGGTTGCCGCGCACCACAATCACCGAGTTCTCCAGCGGCGGCCCGCCGTAGCCGTCAATCAGCCGCCCGCCCACCAGCGCCAGCACGCTCTCCGCTTTCGCCGGTGCTTGCGCTGCGGCCGCCAGTGGCGCCGCCACCAGACTCACCCAGACAATCCCGAAGACAACTTTGCCTCGCATCGTCCACTCCTTGAAAGGAACTCCAGAAGCCCCGCGCATTTTAGCAGCATTCCATGTAGCGGAACCCTTCAGGGTTCCACGAAGCGGCGGTGGAAGGCTGAAGCCTTCCGCTAC
>JACPRL010000102.1 GCA_016189965.1 Acidobacteriota bacterium
AGACCATCCTCCGCGCCACCCCCGACGTCGGCTTCCTCCACACTGGCATCGAAAAAAACGCCGAAAACCTCTTCTATTCCCAGGTCATCCCCCTCACCGACCGCATTGACTACCTTGCCCCGCTCTCCAACAACCTAGCCTACTGCCTGGCCGTCGAAAAATTGCTCGACCTCGAAGCCCCCCCGCGCGCCCAGTGGCTCCGCGTCCTGCTCACCGAATTGACCCGCATTAACAACCACCTGGTTTGGCTCGGCACCACGGCGCTGGAAATCGGCGCCATGTCGGTCTTCCTCTACTGCTTCCGCGAGCGCGAAGAAATCCTCAACCTCTTCGAGGCCGCCTCGGGCCAGCGCATGATGACCAGCTATTTCCGCATCGGCGGCCTGGCCCTCGAGCCGCCGCTCGATTTCTATCACCGCACCGACCGCGTCCTGCGGATGCTGCCCGCCCGCTTCGATGAGTATGAAGACCTGCTGACCGAGAACAGGATCTGGCTGGCGCGCACGCGCGGCGTCGGCCGGATGACAGTTGAGGATGCCGTCGCCTACGGCATCACCGGCCCCAACCTGCGCGCCTGCGGCGTCGCCTCCGACCTGCGCAAAGAGGAGCCCTACTCCAGCTACGACCAGTTCGACTTTGACATTCCCGTGCGCCCCGAGGGCGACGTCTTCGCCCGCTACGCCGTCCGCATGGAGGAGATGCGCCAGAGCGTCCGCATCGCCCGGCAGGGGCTCAACGGACTGCCCGAGGGGCGCGTGCGGGCCGACGCCCCGGGTATCGTCCTGCCTGACCGCGAAAAGATGAAAGCCGAAATGGAAGCCCTCATCTTCCACTTCAAGATTGTCACCGACGGCTTCGCGCCCCCGCCCGGCGAGGTTTACGTCCCCATTGAGTCCCCCAAGGGAGAGCTGGGAGTCTACTTGGTCAGCGACGGCGGGCCCCGCCCCTGGCGCATGCGCTGGCGCCCCCCTTCACTCCTCAACGTGCAACTGCTCTCGAAGCTCCTGCCGGGTCACCTCATCGCTGATGCCATCGCCATCATCGCCAGCATAGACTTCGTGCTGGGAGAGGTAGACCGCTGATGGCCCTGCAGCTCTCCCCTGAACTCCAGTGGCACTTCCAGCACCTCAAGAAGCGCTATCCCGTCCTCCGCTCCGCCCTCATCCCCATGCTGCTCTTTGCCCAGGACGAACTGGGCTACATCTCCGACGACCTCATCACCTACCTGGCCGAAGAGTTGAACCTGCGCCGCGTCCAGGTGGAGGAGACGGTCTCCTACTACTCCATGCTGCGCCGCCAGCCGGCGGGCAAGTACCACCTGCAAATCTGCACCAACGTTTCCTGCCAGCTGCTCGGCGGCTGCGAAATCCTTGAGCACGTCCGCCAGCGCTGTGGTGTGCCCGCGAAGACCCCTACATCCGATGGGCTGTTCTCTTGGGAAGAAGTCGAGTGCATCGGGGCCTGCACCGGCGCCCCCGCCCTGCAAGTGAACTACGACTACTACGAGAAGCTGACCGTCCCTGACCTTGAGCAACTGATGCAGCAACTCCGCGACGGCAAGCAACGCGCGCCCGTCGCCGCCGCCAGTGGCGCCCTGCGCGACGCCCGCCACCCCGCCGAAGTCCCCGTCATCAGCGCGCGCTTCGGCCTGCCCAACTCGGCCAGCATCGACACCTACCTTCAGCACGACGGTTACGAGGCGCTGCGCAAAGCGCTCACCCAGATGACCCCCGAGCAGATCATCGAGGAGGTCAAGCGCTCCAACCTGCGCGGCCGCGGCGGCGCCGGCTTCCCCGCCGGCATGAAGTGGAGCTTCGTCCCCAAGGACACCAGCAAACCCAAGTACGTCATCGCCAACGCCGACGAGAGCGAGCCCGGCACCTGCAAAGACCGGCCGCTGATGGAGCTCGACCCCCACCAGCTCATCGAAGGCATGCTCATCGCTGGCCGCGCCGTCGGCGCCCACCGCGGCTTCATCTACATCCGCGGCGAGTACCGCTACGTGATGCAGATCGTCGACCGCGCTATCGCCGAAGCCTACGAGCGCGGCTACCTGGGCAAGGACATTCTCGGCTCCGGCTTCGACTTTGACCTCTGCACCCACACCGGCGCCGGAGCCTACGAGTGCGGCGAAGAAAGCGCCTTGATGGAGTCGCTCGAAGGCAAGCGCGGCTACCCGCGCATCCGCCCGCCCTTCCCCGCCGTGGTTGGCCTCTACGGCTGCCCCACCGTCATCAACAACGTCGAAACCCTCAGCTCCGTGCCCGCCATCATCCTCAAAGGCGGGGAGTGGTACGCCGGTCTGGGCACGCCAAAAAACGGCGGCACGCGCCTGTTCTGCATCTCCGGCCACATCAACTGTCCCGGCATCTACGAGCTCCCCTTGGGCTTCCCCTTGCGGCGCATGATTGAAGAAGTCGCCGGCGGCATCCGCGGCGGCAAGAAAGTGAAGGCAGTCATCCCGGGCGGCTCCTCCGTGCCCGTCTTGACCTCCGACCAACTCGACACGCCGATGGACTTCGATTCCGTCGCCAAGGCCGGCTCCATGCTCGGCTCCGGCGGCGTCATGGTGATGGACGAAGACACCTGCATGGTCGAGGTGGCCCAGCGCATCATGCACTTCTACGCCCACGAATCCTGCGGCTGGTGCATCCCCTGCCGCGAGGGCACCGCCTGGCTGCGCAAGATGCTCGACCGCTTCCATGACGGTGGCGGTCGCCAGGAAGACATCAAGCTCATCCACGAGCTCGCGCAAAACATGCTGGGCAAGACCTTCTGCCCTCTGGGCGATGCCGCCGCTATGCCGACCATCAGCATCGTGGACAAGTTTCGCGACGAATTCGAAGCCCACCTGCGCACCGGCGAGTGCCCGTTCGCCCGCGCGGCCACCGCCGCTGTGGCTCGATGACTATGAGTGAAGCGCCCGCCAAAGTGCAGCTCACCGTGGACGGCCGTGCGCTCGAAGTCCCGCCCGGGACGCTCCTTATCGAAGCCTGCAAAGCCGCCTCTATTGAAGTCCCCTCCTTCTGCTACTGGCCCGGGATGAGCTTGCAGGCGGCCTGCCGGATGTGCCTGGTCGAAATCGAAAAAGCCCCCAAGCTGCAAACCGCCTGCACCGTCATCGTCCAGCCCGGCATGGTCGTGCGCACCGACACGCCCCAGGTGCATGCCGCCCGCAAAAGCATGCTGGAATTCCTCCTCACCAACCACCCGCTCGACTGCCCCGTGTGCGACAAGGGCGGCGAATGCGAGCTCCAGGACATGGTCTTCCGCTACGGGGCCGC
>JACPRL010000108.1 GCA_016189965.1 Acidobacteriota bacterium
CGGATGGCGTCGATGTCGCCGCCGGTGCTCAGGTCCATGCAGGTGTCGGCGCCGTAATGGACAGCCGTGTGCAGCTTGGCCAGCTCGCCGTCGATGTCCGAGGTGACGGCGGAGTTGCCGATGTTAGCGTTGATTTTGCAGCGGAAGTTGACCCCGATAATCATCGGCTCGAGCGAGCTGTGGTGGATGTTGGCCGGGAGGATGGCGCGCCCGCGGGCCACTTCCTGGCGGACGAACTCCGGGTCGCACTTCTCCCGCTCGGCCACAAAGCGCATCTCTTCCGTCGTGACGCCCTGCCGGGCGAAATGCATCTGCGTGACGTTGCGCTGGGCGCCGTTGTGCGGCAGGCTCTCGAGCCGCCTCCGGATCCACTCCCCTCTTACGTTGGCCATGATTGTCTCCCTCGTAGAATTTTATTATCGCACTGCAGGTGCCATGTCGCAACTTAGCGGCGGCGCAGGGTCAGCAGGGTGATCTCTGGCGGGGCGTTCAGGCGGATGGGGGCAAAGACGGTGCCCAGGCCGCGGCTGACGTAGAGCAGAGCGTGGCCCGTGACTCGCGACCCGCGACCCGTGAAAGGCAACTGATACAAACCGGAGATGAAGGGCGTGAAGAAGCGCGGGGGGCTCCAGCGGCGGTCGAGGATTTCCACCTGCACCTGGCCGCCGTGGGTGTGGCCGGCGAGCGTCAACTCGATGCCCAGCTCGGCGGCACGGACGAACGGGTTGGGATTGTGGCAGAGCAGCAGGTTGAAGGCATCGCGCCGCACCAGCGGCTCGACGCCGCGCAGGAAATAGGGCGCCCACTGCTCGAGGCCGCCGCGGCGGAAGGGCTGGCGCTGGTAATCCACGCCGATCAGATTCAGCCGGGCACCGTTGATCTCGAGCTCCGCCGCTTCCTTGCGCAGGATACGCACGCCTTGTTGCTGGAAGAGTTCGGTGGCCGTCTCTTCGGCTTGCGCGTAGATTTCGTGGTTGCCGAGGCAGCCGAACTCGCCGTAGCGCCCACGCACCGAAGCCAGCTCCTCGACTGTCTCCCGCAGCGGGTCATGCAGGCCGGTGATGAAGTCTCCGGTGTGGACGACCAGGTCGGCTTCCAACTCGCGCGCCAGGCCGACGATGCGGCGCACCTCCCGCAGCGGGAGATAGGCGCTGGCGTGCACGTCGGTCAGTTGCAGCAGCCGCAACCCCTCCAAGCCTTCGGGCAAGCCTAGCAGGGAGAGCGCGACCTCCTGCACGCGGTAGTCCTGCCGGCTGACCAGAAAGCCGTAGCCCATCATCACGAACGGCACGGCGCCGGCGGCATAGGTAGCCGTCTGCAGGAAGTGCCGCCGCTCGGGCGAGACTTCGCCCGCCAAGCGACGCGACCGCAGCGCCCGCCAGGCGCGCCCGATGAGCCACCCGCCGCCCCCGACCACCAGGATGAGCACGAACGAAAACAGCGACGCGGTCAGCCAGACACCCATCGCCACATCCAGGGGCTGAGCACGCAGAAGCCGGAACAGCGACAGCAGGACGACAGCATCGTCGCGCACCATCCAGCGGAGAAACACGAAGACGAACATCACCAGCAGGTAGCCGAACCAGGCGTAGAGCGGAACGCCGAGCGCCCAGCGCTGCCAGCGACGCTGCCGCCCGCGCACCAGCCGCCGCGCCGCCCAAAACCAGAACAACTGCGACGACACCAGCAGGCCGAGAACGAAGAGGAACACCATGGCGACCTATGAGGCTAGCACAGTGGCTTAGCGGGCGGCACCGGCGATGGCCGCGGCCAGCGCTTCGGGCTCGCTGACCGGCGGCTGGCAGGTGGCGTTGACGCAGACGAGCGCCCGCGGCGCACCGTCTACACCCCGCAGCGCCGGCAGGGTCGCCGCTAGGCCGGGCGGGAGCCGCTCGGCAGAGATTTCTTCCGGCTCGTACTCGAGCACCGCCTTGCCGAAGCGGAAGGTGTCGTGCGCGGCGCGGGCCAGCTTGCGCGTGCGTTCGTCGCTGCGCGCGCCCACAATGACAACTTCCAGGGGATGGCGCGTATGAAGCAGCGCCGCCAAACCGTAAGTGGCGGCGAAGAGCCCGTACTGCTCGGCGATGCCGGCGAAGGCTTCGAGTGTCCGCTGCGCCCGCTCGCGGTACTCCTGGTTCATCGTGTAGCTGGCCAGACGGTCGAGCACCATGGCGGCGACCGGGTTGGCCGCCGGGGTGGGAGAATCCTGGAACGGCTTGCGAGGAATCTCCAGCCCCTCAACGAGCGGGGGGGCGCCGCGCGGCCGGTCGAAGAAGCCACCGCCTTCTGCATCCCAGAAGTTTTCCAGGCACAGCTTCATCGCGCGCTCCGCCTGCTCGAAGTAGCGCCGCTCGCCAGTCAGCTCGAAAGCATCGAGTAGCGCCGCGGCCATGAAAGCCTGGTCGTCGAGCACGCCGCCCGCCCAGTGGCCGCCGACTTCCGCTACCGGCTCCGGGCAGCGATGGGCGAAGCCCCACCGGTCGCTCCAGGCAGCTTCCACCAGGCGATCGAGCGTGCGCAGGGCGAGGTGCCGGCAGTCGTCCCGCCCGAGGACGCGGAACGCCTCGAGGTAGGCCGAGATGAACATCGCGTTCCAGGCGACGTAGAGCGTCTTATCGACGTAAGGCGTGGGGCGCTCAAGCCGCGCAGCCAGCATCTTCTGCTTCGCGGCGTCCAGGCGCTTTTCGATTTCATCCACCGGCTGAGCGTGTTGCTCGGCCAGCTCCTCGGCGCTGCGCGCCATCCAGAGGACGTTCTTGGCCGGGTTGTGGTGCATCGGGCCCTGCTCGCGGATGTCGAAGTGCTCGGCGATAAGCTCGGCGTCCTGCGGCGGCAGGACGGCGCGGACTTCCTCGAGCGTCCAGGTGAAGTAGTCGCCGTCGTCTTCCAGGCTGAAGTCGGCGTCCTGGCTGGCGTAGAACCTGCCCTGCGTGGGCTCGCTGAGCGTGCTGTTCACCCAGGCGACGAGGCTTTCGGCCATGCGGCGGAAGAGCGGGTTGCCGGTCACCTGATAGGCGTGCAGGTAGTTCTTCAGCAGCTCGGAGTTGTCGTAGGTCATCTTTTCGAAGTGGGGCACGATCCAGCGTTCATCAACCGAGTAGCGGTGGAAGCCGCCGGCGAGCTGGTCGTGGAGGCCGCCGCGGGCCATGGCCTCAAGCGTGGTGCTGATGACGGTGAGCAGAGCGCGCTCCTGGGTGGCCTGGTAGCGCTCGAGCAGCAGCTCGATGGCGGTGGGATGGGGAAACTTGGGGGCGTTGCCGAAGCCGCCGTAGCGGAAGTCAAAAAGTTTCACCGCGGAGTCCACAATGACGTCCACGACCCGCGAGCTGAAGTCGCGCTTGGCCCCGGCGAACATCTCCGCCTTGCGCAGCGCCTCGACCAATGTCTCGGCACTCGCCAGAATCTCCGCCCGCCGCGTGGCGTAGTTCGACGCAATCGCCGCCAGCACTCGCTTGAAGCCGGGGCGGCCGAAGTAGTCGTCGGGCGGGAAGTAGGTGCCGACGAAGAAGGGCTTGCCCTCGGGGGTCAAGAAAGCGGTGAGGGGCCAGCCGCCCTGGCCGCTGATGGCGCTGATGGCGGCCTGGTAGCGGGCGTCGACGTCGGGGCGCTCGTCGCGGTCAACTTTGACGGGAACGAAGTGCTGGTTGATGAGCTTGGCGATTTCGTCGCTCTCGTAGCTCTCGCGGTCCATGACGTGGCACCAGTGGCACCAGACGGCGCCGATATCGAGCAAGATGGGCTTGTCTTCCTGGCGGGCGCGCTCGAAGGCTTCCGGCCCCCACTCGTGCCACTGGACGGGCTGGTGGGCGGCGCCTTTCAGATAGGGGCTGGAAGCGTTCTCTAAGCGGTTGGCTTTCGGCTCAGCCACAAACACCTCCCTGCTTTTTGCGCTGCGACGACGCCGGAGGAATTGGAACGGCGCCGCTAATTCGGTTTCGTCGGCTCGGAGGAGTCCTCGCCGAGCGGTTTGCGCCCCGCAAAGCCTTCGTCCATCCGATGCCAGAAACGGATGCGCTCCTCGCCCAGCTTCCAGCAAAGGTAGATCTGTTCCTCGTTGAGCAGGCTGGGGAAGTCGATGAGGCCGAGGTCGAGGTCTTTGACCACGCAGCCGATCTCTTCGATGCAGGTGACGGCTTCGCGCATGCCGCTCACCAGGCTGTCCCGCTCCAGCTTCTTTTCGGCCAGGTAACCGTAGGGCGGCACCAAGCCGCCGTAGAGCAGGATGCGGTTCTGCACCTGGTTGAACTCGCGGTCAATGTCCTCGGCGCGCTTCTTCTTCTCGATGGCGCCGCTCAACAGGCCTTCCAGCTTGGGCAGAAGGCTTTCCGCTTCCCGCCGGTCGAAGAGTTTTTCTTCGCGTTCTTCGTCGCCCATGGTCTTCCTAAGCCAGGCTCAACATCCGCTCCAGGGCGACGCGCGCCCAGCGGCGCGTCTCGTCGCCCACTTCGATGCGGTTCACCACGCGCCCGGCCACCAGGTTCTCCAGCGCCCAGCAGAGGTGCTGCGGCGCAATGCGGAACATGGTGGTGCAGACGCAGACATTGGGGTCGAGCGAGATGACAAGCTTATCGGGATTCTCCTTCGCCAGGCGGTTCACCAGGTGGATCTCCGTGCCCACGGCCCAGGCGGAGCCGGGGGCGCTAGCGCTGATTTTCTTCAGGATGCCTTCGGTCGAGCCGATGTCGTCGGCCAGTTCGCAGACCTCCCAGCGGCACTCGGGGTGGGCGATGACGCGGATGCCTAAATGCTCGCGGCGGACCTTCTCAACGTGCTCGGGGAGGAAGCGCTGGTGGACCGAGCAGTAACCCTTCCAGAGAATGATGCGGGCGCGGCGGAGCTCGTCTTCCGTCAGGCCGCCCAGCGCCTGGTCGGGATTCCACACCACCATCTGGTCGAGCAGGATGTCCATGCGGTAGGCGGTATTGCGGCCCAGGTGCTCATCGGGCAGGAAGAGCACGCGCTCGCCCTGCTCGAAGGCCCAGCGGATGACCTGAGCGGCGTTCGAGCTGGTGCAGACCGAGCCGCCGTGCTGCCCGGTGAAAGCCTTGATGGCCGCGGTGGAGTTCATATAGGTGACGGGGAGGACGCGTAGGCCCCCGACCGCTTCGAGCTGCTCCCAGCAATCTTCCACCTGGCCGATGTCGGCCATGTCGGCCATCGAGCAGCCGGCGTTCAGGTCGGGGAGGATGACCTGCTGCTGGGGCTGGCGGAGGATGTCGGCGCTTTCGGCCATGAAGTGGACACCGCAGAAGAGGATGAACTCCGCCCGGGTCTGTGCGGCGGCCTGCTGGGAGAGCTTGAGGGAGTCGCCGCGAAAGTCGGCGAACTTGACCACTTCGTCGCGCTGGTAGTGGTGGCCGAGGATGACCAGGCGCTCGGCGAGCGCCGCCTTGGCGGCAGCGATGCGGGCATCGAGAGTCGTGTCCGGCACCAGGAGGTAGCTGTCAAAATTGCACCCGACGCCCTTTTCGACCTCGGGCACGCGAATCGTTTCCGGCTGCTGCGGCGATTCGAGTTGGGTCAGGGCCATCGTCGGTTCAACCACCAATGAACACCATGGTGCGGTTGGGCGGGCGGTAGTCCGGGTCGTTGATGTGGTGGCCGTCCTCCTTCATCTCTACGATGCTTTCGATTTCTGCGGCGATGTCAGCGTCGCTGGCGCCGTCCCGCAGCAGCCCGCGCAGGTCGTGGTCGAGCTGCGAAAACAGGCACGTGCGTATTTTACCATCGGCGGTCAGGCGGACGCGGCTGCACTTGCCGCAAAAAGGCTCCGACACCGGTGCCACCAGGCCGATCTCTCCGCCGTCATCGGCGAAGCGGTAGCGGCGGGCAGTTTCACTGGCGTAGTGGCGCGGCAGCTCGACCAGCGGCAGCCCGGCGGACTCCAGCCGGCCGCGGATCTCCTCGGCCGGCACCACGCGCGTGCGGTCCCAGATGTGGTCGGCGTCGAGCGGCATGAACTCGATGAAGCGCAGGATGTGGCCGTGGGCGCGGGCGAATTCCACGAAGTCGAGGATTTCATCGTCGTTGAAGCCGCGCACCACGACGACGTTCACCTTGACCGGCGCCAGCCCGGCGGCCTGGGCCGCCTCAAGGCCGGCTAGCACACGGTCGAGCGCGCCCCGGGTGCGGGTGATGCGGTCAAAGCGCTCGGGGCGGAGCGAGTCGAGACTGACGTTCAGGCGCTGGAGCCCGGCGGCCTTGAGCGTGGCGGCTTTCTGGGCCAGCAGGTAGCCGTTGGTGGTCATCGCAATGTCGTCGTAGAGGCCGAGGGCGGCCAGGCGGGCGATGAACTCCTCGACCCCGGGGCGGACGGTGGGCTCGCCGCCGGTGACGCGTACCTTGTGCAGCCCCAACTGTCCCAGCAGGCGGCACAGGCGCAGGAGCTCGGCCCAGGTGAGCAGGCTCTCCGGCGGCTGGTAGTTCTCCGGCTCGGCGGAGCGGCAGTAGATGCAGCGGAAGTTGCAGCGGTCGGTGACCGACACGCGCAGGTCGGTGATGTGCCGGCTGAATTTGTCCTTCAACACCAGAAAGCGCCCTCAAAAATCTGTCAGCCTATACCCGCGCCTGTTACACCGCCGGGTATAGGCTGCGCGGTTCTCCTTTCCTATACCCTTCGACTCGTCCCGACTCCGTCGAGACTCGCTCAGGGTCAATCCTTCGCCCGACTCCGTCGGGGCTCCGGATTGAGCGTGGGTCGCGCCCCACTTTCGCGGGACACGGTATCGCCCCGGCGCCGTAGGTTGTCTCTCCCGTAGGTCAGCCGGGGTCGGAGAACAGGTTTAGCATAACGCGGTTGGGAGTCGAGCGCAAGCCAGAGGCGACCGGGAAATGCGAGATGAAGCAGCAACGAAAATCGAAACTCAAAAATCGGCCAGGGCAGTTTTCGTGTTATGATGCAGCGAAATGGGTTTTGTTCGCCTGCACATTCGCTTGCAGAATCCGGACGAACCGGAGCGGGCCGAGCCCTTCGAGGCTTTGGTCGACACCGGGGCCCTGGTCAGCGTGGTGCCCGCCGACGTACTGGAAAAAATTGGCGTCGTGGCGCGGTGGAGCCAACGGTTCACCCTAGCCAACGGCACTCGAGTAGAGCGACAAATGAGCACAGTGAGAGCCGAATACAATGGCCGCGTTACCGAGGTGCCTGTTGCCTTTGACGAGCCGGGCGACGCCAGCGTGATTGGCGTCACGACCCTGGAGTTACTTGGGTTGGAAGTCGATCCCGTCCGTCAAGAGATCCGCCTCACCGACCTGCTCCTCCTCTAGGAGCGGTTTTCGCAACCACCTGATTACCGCTCTGACATCGTCAGAGTGCAGCGTCTGTGGCCTTCGGCGTTGCGAGTTTCGAGTGCCGAGTTGCGAGTTTCGGTTTTATTCGGTGCCGAGGATTTGGAACTGGAGGGCGCGGTCGCGGGGGCCGTCGAGCTCGGCCAGTATGACGGATTGGAACTGGCCCAGCACCAATTTGCCGTCGTGCACCTGCAAGGCCAGGTTGTGACCGAGGAGCATGGCCCGCAGGTGGGCGTCGGCGTTCAGGCGGTCGCAGTCGGAGAAGTTGGGGTCGTTGTGCTTGTAGTACTGGCCGCGGACGACGGTTTGTTCGAGGAAGTGCCGGATATCGTCGAGCAGGGCGGGCTGGAATTCGTTGATGAAGAGGGCGAGCGTGGTATGAAGGGAGTTGACGAGAGCGATGCCCTGGCGGACGCCGCTCGAGCGCACGCGCTCGGCCAAGAGCTCGGTGAGGTTGAGCAACTCGACCCGTTCGCGCGTGGAGAGAGTCAACGTGTCGCCCCAGAGGCGCAGGCCGTTCGAGTGTTGAGCCGCCTCACCGTTCAGCACGTCGGCTGAACCTGCCACCTTTTCGCTCATCGTCGCTCCCGCTCCGGCGCCGGCACAGTCCGGCGCGTTCTTAGCTTCCTTTACGAGGGAAAACGCCCACTGGATTCAGAGAGTTGATTATAGACAAACTTTTCCCCCAGTGTCCACGGGCTTTTCCAAGCAAAAAAATTTCACCGCAGAGGCCCGCCTACGCCCCCGACGCTTCGGGGCTTCGGCGGGCAAGCGCAGAGGACGCCGAGGAAATCGCAGAGAAGAAAAAAGCCCCGGCCGGGAGGCCGGGGCCCTGACGTGAAGACTAAACTAGTCGTCGCCGTGGGCGGCGGCGCCCTCACCGACGACCTGGTCGAGCACGGTGGAGAGCTGGGTCAGCAGGACGTCGGGAGCCTTCTGCTGGCCGGGGAGCGAGCCGGAGGTCATGCCGGCCAGGAGGTTGTCCGGGTAGCGGTTCTGGCCCAGGACGACGAGGCCTTCGGCCTGCTTGCTGGCGGAGATCTCCTCCCAGAGGTGGATGTTATAGACGCAGCCGGGGTCGCCGGCCTGGATGTCGCCGGTGTAGCTGACGGCGCGGGCGCGGCAGCCGCCGCAGTAGTGGCGGTAGTCGCAGACGCCGCAGTGGTCGCCGCGGTCATCGCGGTCGCTCAAGAGGTCGAAGAGCGAGTTGTTCCAGATGTCGAGGAAGTGGGAGCGGCGGAGGTCGCCCACCTCGTGCGAGGGGATGTAGACGCAGGGGTTGACCTTGCCGTTGGGCTGGATGGAGCAGTAGCAGCGCCCGGCCCCGCAGCCGCCGATGTACTTCGAGAGCACTTTGGTCTGCTTGCCGCGGCCCGAACCGGCGTGGCCGGTGGCCATCAGGCCGTCTTCTGAACCGTAGACGATGCAGGCGCGCCCGAACTGGGGGGCGGTGGACATGATGGAGATCTCGCCCTCCTGGAGGAACTTGTTCAGCGTGCGCAGGAGGTTTTCGCGCTGCGCCGGGGTGAGGTCGTACTGGGCGATCTCCTTGCCGCGGCCGACAGGGATGAAGTTGAAGTGGACGAAGGTGGTGCAGCCGAGGTCCTTGGCCAGGTTGATCATGTCGTCGGCGGTGTGGACGTTGGTGCGCGTGAAGCAGGTGGCGATGCCGGCGCGCAGCCCCGGGGTAGTGGCGACGTTGCGGATGCCTTCGGTGGAGCGCTTCCAGGCGCCGCGCAGGCCGCGGAAGCTGTCGTGCTCGTCGGGGTCGATGGAAACGAGCGAGACCTCGACGAACATCACGCCGACCACGACCAGGCGCTGGCAAACCTCGCGGGTGAGCATGGTGCCGTTGGTGGCGACGGTGACGTGGATCTTGCGCTTCTTGCAGTGCTCGAGCACCTTCCAGATATCCTTGCAGACCAGCGGCTCGCCGCCGGCGAAGGCAACGAAGGGGACGTAGTTGTCGGCCATTTCGTCGAGCACGCGCTGCTTTTCTTCCCAGGTCAGCTCATCGGCCAGGGGCTTGTGGGTGGCGTCCTGGTAGCAGTGCTTGCAGGTGAGGTTGCAGGCTTGGGTGATGTTCCAGACCACAATGAGCGGCGCGGTGAAGCGCTGCGGGGTGGTCAGTCCGTAGGTGGCGATGGACTTGGCGGTGTTGACCAGAGCGCGCACGGTGGGCGTGTGGTGGAAGACTTTCTCCTTGATGACTTCCTTGTCGACCTTGCCCTTGGCGCGGAAGAACTCGATCCCCTGGTGGGGAATGAAGTACTTGAAGCGCTCCCAGAGGGAGAGGTCGGGCCGGTCGTAGCTGGAGAAGACCTTTTCCAGGTAGCACTCGCCGTCGGCGCCCTTCTGGGTGAGCAGGCCCAGGAACTTGCGCATGTGGTCGTTGGAGAGATAGTCCTCGAAGGGGTGGCGGTCGACGCTCAGGGGTTTGGTGACTTTCGCCACCTGGGGACGCCGTGCAGTCAGCAGCTTCAGTGCCTCAGCCATGAGTCAACTCCTTGTTCCGGTCCTTGTTCCGGGTGTGCGCCCTAAAACTCCTTGGTACCTTGCTTGTCGTCCAAGTGTCAAGCAATCTTTCGCTTTAGATACGGTTCATCCCTTCCGGGATGCCGCCATCTTCCTCCCTAGTCGTCGCCGTGGGCGGCGGCGCCCACCGATTCCGCCGGCGCGGCCGGCCCGGGCACAACCGGGTCAGCAGGCTTGGCGGCGTTGTTGCCAATCTGAATGAGAGCGGGCTTGGGCTTCTTCAGCACCATCTCCTCGTAGACTTCCCGCGCCTGGCGGGCCTGCCATTCGAGCTTGCGGCGCAGGCGCTCCTCTTCAGCGGCGGTCTGCGGGATGTCGTGGGCGATTTCGCGCTTGCGATGGACGTCCTCCTCGCGCAGGCGGAGGGAGTGCAGGACGTCGCTGAGCGGCACTGCTTTCCCCTTGGCGTAGATCTCATGCTTGCCATGGGTGCGGTACCACTCGGCCACGGTGGCGTTCTTGTACATGTTCTCGATGATCTTCCGCCAGCCGATGCCGGTGTTGTAGGCGCAGAAGGAGATTTC
>JACPRL010000012.1 GCA_016189965.1 Acidobacteriota bacterium
CCACTCTCGTTGTCGTCCGGGAAGATCGGCTTCGCCGATTACCTGAGCTACTTGGTGCCGGGCATCGGAACGGCCGGGCCGGGCCGGGGCGACCGCTCGCTGGCGCACCGGCTGGTGGCCGCCGGGCTGGCGGCCTTTCTGGTTTTCCTCCTCTACCGCCGCATCACCACCATCGGGCGCATCTCGCTCGTGCTGTGGGTGCTGGTGGTGGGAACGATTCTCTGGATCATCGGCGGCGGCCTGCTGAACTTCAATCCGGCGCTGGTGCTCGACTTCCCGCCCGACGCCTTTGCCCCGAGCCCTGCGTTCTTCACCGGCCTGGGCGGCGCCATGCTCATCAGCATCTACACCTACCTGGGCTACCAGAACGTTTGCTACCTGGGCGGGGAAATCAAGAACCCCCAGCGCGTCATCCCCCGTGCCATCGTGCTTTCCATCCTCGCCATCGGCGCGCTCTACTTCCTGATGAACCTCGGCATCCTGGCGGTGATTCCCTGGCGGGAGGCGCTCGAGTCCAAGTTCATCGTCTCGACTTTCATCGAGCGCCTCTACGGCCCCGGGGCGGCGCGCTTGGTGACGCTGCTGATTCTGGTCACCGCCTTCTCCTCCGTCTTTTCCCTCACGCTCGGATACTCGCGCGTCCCCTACGCCGCGGCGCTCGATGGCGGCTTCTTCCACCTCTTCGCCCGCCTCCATCCCACCAAGCAGTTTCCTCACATTTCGCTGCTGGCGGTCGGCGGCGCCGGCATCCTCTTCAGTTTTCTTTTCCGGCTGGCCGACGTCATCAAGGCGCTGATTGCCATCCGCGTCCTGGTGCAGTTCGTGAGCCAGGTGGTGGGGCTGGTGCTGCTGCGGCAGAGCGGCCGCTACCCGTTTCCTTTCCGGATGTGGCTCTACCCGCTGCCGGCGCTGGTGGCGCTGGTGGGCTGGCTGTGGGTGTTTTTCTCTTCGGGGATGTTTTTCATTATGCTAGGAAGTGGCCTGCTGCTGGCGGGCGTCGGAGTGTATCTCGTGCGCGCACGAGTGCAAGGCGAATTTCCCTTCGCCTCGGACGAGAAGGCGGAACGATGAGGCGCTGCATCGTCTGGCTGCTCACCTGCCTGCTGGTTCTCGCCGGCAGTAGCGCCCTCTGCGCCGCCGACGCGCCCGCCGCGGGGCCGCTCGAGCGGCTGGCGCGGCTCGGGCCCATCGTCTACGTCACCGCTCATCCGGACGACGAGAGCGGCCCGGTGCTCACCTACCTGGCGCGCGGGCTGGGCGCCCGCGTCGTCCTCCTCTGCCTCACCCGCGGCGAAGGCGGGCAGAACCAGATCGGGCCGGAGCTCGACGAAGAGCTGGCCGCGGTGCGCGTGCAGGAACTCGAGCGCGCCGCCGCCGGCTACGGCGCCGAAGTGCGCTTCCTGGGTGCGGTGGACTTCGGCTACTCGAAGTCTGTCGAAGAAACCCTGGCGCGTTGGGGCGAAGAAAAAATCCTGGGCGAGCTGGTGCGGCAAGTGCGCGAGCTGCACCCCCTGGTTGTCATTTCGCGCTGGAGCCCGGCGGCCGCGCCGGCCAGCGCTCACCACCACGCCGCCGGCTTGCTGGCGCGGCGCGCCTTCGAGCAGGCCGGCGACCCGAGTGCTTTTGCCGAGCAGCTTCGCCACGGCTACCAGCCCTGGCAGCCGCGCTACTTCGTCGTCCACACCTCGGCCACCGACCCGGTGCGCACCATCGAGGTACCGGTGGACGACGCCTCGCCCGTCGCCGGAAAGACCTACGCCGACCTGGGCTGGCAGGCCTTCCGCGCGCACCGCAGCCAGGGACTCGACCGCATCGAGCGGCCCCGCTGGCGCCCCTACTTCCTCCACGTGGAAGCCGTGCGGCCGGAGGACGTAACCCACCGCCCCACGCGCGCCGCCGACCTGGCTCCCAGCCTGACGGCTCTGCCGGGCCTCTTCCCCTCGGTGAAATTCCCCGCGCGCGCCGCCGCTCAACTCGAAGACGCGGTCGTGCTCACCCAGCGCGCCGCCCGCCTCCTCGAAGAGCAGAAGCCGGCCGAGGCGGCGCTCCACCTGGTGCAGTGCGCCGGGCTGGTGGCGGCTCTCTTGCGGGAGATTCCCGCTGATGAAGCCGACCGCGAAGCCAGCGGCTTGCGCACGCTGCTGGCTGAGCGGCAGAACGAGTTCCTCCAGGCGGCCGCCCGCCTGGCGCGGGTCGAATTCGACGCCCTCACCGATCGCGCCACGCTCACGCCCATCGAGCAGGTCTGGGTGGGACTGGCGGTGCGCGTAGGCGCGCCGGATGTGTTCCAGCACGCAGGCTTCGAATTGGGGAGCCTTGAGCTGCGCACGCCACCCGACTGGGGCGTCGAGCCCGCGGCGGCGGAAACGACGCCACTCGCGCGCCGCGCCGAATTCCTCGTCCGCGTACCTGAAACCGTTGACCCCACCCAAGCCAGCGCCCCGCCGCTCACCGCGCGCGCTACGCTCACGACCGGCTCGCTTGTGCTTCACCTCACCGCTCCGGTGCGCGGACTCGCCGCCTCTGCCGCCGAGCGCTCGGGCCTGCTCGAGCGGCTCGACCCGCGGCGCTTGTTCCGCCGCACCGAGCCGCCTGCGGGCGCCGAGCCGGCGCAACTCGAGCCGGTGACGCTGGCGCCGCCGCTGACACTCGCCGTCGAGCCGTCTCTCCGGCTGCTGGCCGCGCGCCCGGCGGAAGCCACACACGAGTGGTGCGTGCGGCTGGAAGCGCATCGGCCCAACCTGGGCAAAGTGACGGTTTGGCTCGACGTGCCTTCGGGCTGGTACTCGCCGCTGCCGCAGGAGGCCGACTTGAGCGCGGCGACGACGGCGCGGCGCTGTTTTGCCGTGACCGCGCCCGCCGGGCTGAAGCCGGGACGCTACACCATCGCCGCAGCGGCCAAGTGGGGAAGCGAAACCTACCGGCGGGCGCGCCAAGCTGTGCCGGGCAGCCCGGCGCGCTACGCCTATGAGCCAGCGCGGGGGCACGTCGAGGCGCTGGACCTCAAAGTCCCGCCCGCCCTCCGCATCGGCTACATCGGCTTCAACGACGACCCGGTGCCGATGCTGCTGGCGCAACTCGGCCTCGGCGTGGACTTGCTCGACGTGGCCGTGTTGGCGACGGCGCGCCTCGCCGACTATGACACCATCGTCATCGCTACCCGCGCTTATGACTACCGCGCCGACCTGCCCGAGCAGACCAAGCGCCTGCTCGCCTACGTCGAGGGCGGCGGCACGCTTATCGTCGAGCACCAGGGAGAGGATTGGAACCCGATCAATTTCGCTCCCTACGCGGCCGCCAAACCCGCCCACCGCCGTCTGCCACGCGCGCTGCTGCCCAGCCATCCTCTGTTCAAGTACCCTAATGAAGTCATCTTGGATAACCTTGATTTCCGTGTCACCGACGAAGGCGCGCCCGTGCGCCTGCTCGAGCCCGAGCACCCGCTCTTCCACTTCCCCAACGCCATCGGCGAGCCGGACTGGAACGGCTGGGTGCAGGAGCGCGGACTCTACTTCTGGGAGAGCTGGTCGGAGGCTTACACGCCGCTGGTCGAGCTAGCCGACCCGGGCGAAGAGCCACAGCGGGGTGCGCTGCTCTACGCGCGGCACGGCCAGGGGACGTTCATCTACTGCGGGCTGGCGCTCTTCCGCCAAGTGCGCGCCGGGGTGGCGGGCGGGGTGCGGCTCTACGTCAACCTGCTCAGCCACCGCCGCCTGAAATAAGTAAAGACGAAAATCGAAAAGCGAAACTCGAAAAGTGGCCCTCCCCGGCGGACACTCGCCGACCAAGCCCCAAGAGAAGCCCCTGGGCTGAATTGCAGCAGCTTGCGCCGAGCCCGGCTTGCCCTGAGCCCGGACGAAGGGTGGCACCCGCCACCGGGAATTGAATCTCGACGCTCAGCCCGGCTGGTTGAACCGAGTGCGTGAGCAACTTGTTCAGCCCTATACTGTCTAGGGGACGTTGCAGCTCGAATGGACGACGAGAACAGGAGGGCCCATGCCGGAGATACGCCAGAACATCATCACGCGGCAGTGGGTGATCATCGCGAACGAGCGGGCCCAGCGCCCCGATGAGTTTCGCGCCGGTGCGAAGCCGCCGGCGGCGCTGCCGGCGCACGATCCCGCCTGCCCCTTCTGCCCGGGCAACGAAGCTGAGACGCCGCCGGAAATCCACCGCTTCCCCGCCGCCGGGCAGTGGCAGGTGCGGGTGGTGCCGAACAAGTATGCGGCGCTGGCAGCCGAGGGCGAGCTGGTGCGGACGACGGCGGGTTTGAAGCGCACCATCACCGGCGTGGGCATCCACGAAGTCATCGTGGAGTCGCCGGTGCACAAGGCGACCCTGGCGCGGCTGGGGGACGCGGAGGTCGAGCGCGTGCTCGAAACCTTCCTGCGGCGCTACCACCAGGTGCTGGCCGACCCGCGGGTGGAAGCCATCACGCTGTTCAAGAACCACGGCGTGGCCGCCGGCACCTCGCTCGTCCACCCGCACTCGCAGCTCATCGGCACGCCCATCATCCCGGGCGAAGTGCGCGAGCGGCTGGAGACGGCGCTGCGCTTCTACGACGACAACGGCCACTGCATCTTCTGCCTGACCCTGGCCGACGAGCAGCGGGACGCGGCGCGCGTCGTCGACGAGAACGAGCACTTCCTGGCCTTCATCCCCTTCGGCGCCCTCTCGCCCTTCCACCTGTGGATTTTTCCCAAGCGCCACTGCGCCTCGTTCGGCTGCGTCGAAGGGGGCGAGTTGCCCAGCCTGGCGCGCATCCTGCGCCGGGTGCTGCGCAAGCTCGGCGACGGGCTGGGCGACCCCGACTACAACTTCGCCATTCGCACCGCGCCCAAGGAGTCGGAGCAGGTGCGCTACTACCACTGGTACGTCAGCGTGGTGCCGCGAGTGTCCAAGCTGGCGGGGTTCGAGCTGGGCTCGGGGATGTTCATCAATACGGCGCTGCCGGAGGAGTCGGCCGCCTTCCTGCGCGAGATCGAGGTGCCGTAGCCGCCGCCGCATAATCTTCCGCTACCACCCCCCGCCGAGCCTCGCCTGCCCTGAGCTTGCCGAAGGGTGGCACCTGCCACGGGGAGTTCATTCCCGTGTTCAACCCACGGGCTCCCGCCCGTGGGTCCCAGCGGCAGGAGCCGCTGGGCTGAACGTGGTCAGAGGTGGGACGGTGGAACCCTGAAGGGTTCCGCTACATGGCCCCTGCCGCCGTAGCGGAAGGCTTCAGCCTTCCACCGCCCACCAGGCACAATTCACAAGTTACGGGTTCTCGATGCCTTCGATGGTGCGGAAGGCGTCGCGGGCGATGAGCAGCTCTTCGTTGGTGGGGATGACGAAGATTTCGACGCGGCTGGAGGAAGTTGAAATCGCGGCCTCGACCCCGACCGCCTGGTTGTTCTTCGCCGTGTCGAGTACGTAGCCGAGCTGGTCAAGGTTCTCGCAGCTGAGTTCCCGGATGCGCGGGGCGTTTTCGCCGATGCCGCCGGTGAAAACTAGGCCGTGGACTTCGCCGAGCACAGCCGTGTAGGCGCCGATGTACTTGCGCAGGCGGTAGCAGAAGACCTCGATGGCCAGCCGCGCGCGCTCGTGGCCTTTGCGGGCACTCTCCAGCAGGGCGCGCATATCGTTGGTCTCGCCGGAGATGCCGTAGAGGCCGCTGTGGCGGTTCAGCAGCGTGGAGACCTCCTGCGCGGTCATTTCGAGCTTGGCCATCAGGTGGAGCACGATGGCGGGGTCGAGGTCGCCGGGCCGCGTGCCCATCACCAGGCCTTCGAGCGGGGTGAAGCCCATCGAAGTGTCCACCGAGCGCCCGTGCTGGATGGCGGCGAGGGAGCAGCCGTTGCCCAAGTGGCAGGTGATGAGGTTGGTCTCTTCTGTGGAGCGGTCGGAGAGCTGGCGAAAGCGGTAGGCAACGTAGCGGTGCGAGGTGCCGTGGAAGCCGTAGCGGCGGATGCGGTGGCGGCGGAAGTGGTCGTAGGGCAGGGCGTAGAGGTAGGCGCGGCCGGGCATGGTCTGGTGGAAGGCGGTGTCGAAGACGGCCACCTGGGGCCGGTCGGGGAAGAGTTCGGCGCAGACGTAGTAGCCCTTGAGGTTATGCGGGTTGTGGAGCGGGGCGAGCTCGACCGCATCTTCGATTTTGCGCAGCACCTCGGCGGTGATGAGCTGCGAGGTGCGGAAGTCGCCGCCGTGGACGACGCGGTGGCCGAGGGCGTCGATGTCCTCGGGGCGGCTGACGGCGCCGGTGTGCTGGAGTAAGGCGATGACTTTGGCGATGGCGGCACGGTGGTCGGGGAGCTCGAGCCCGACGTCGCGCGTGGCCCGCTCGCCCGCCTGGCAGTAGACCAGGGCTTCGCTGGTGCCGATGCGCTCCACCTGGCCGCGCGCCAGCAGACGATCTTCGTTGCGGTCAATCCGCTCCAGGTCGGTCTCCACCAGCTGGAACTTGACCGACGAGCTGCCGCAGTTGAGAACCAGAATTTTCATCGTGGAACCGGGAGCGATTCCCGGTTGCAGTCTGCCGAGGCGGCGGCTATTGTAGTGCGGAGAGGAGCAAAAAGATAGCGGGCTCGCGGGGAGGTGCAGGGTGAGAGCTTTAGTGGCGGCTGTGGCGGTGCTGGCGCTGGCGGCGACGCTGGGCGCCGGGCCGACGGAGGAAGAAAGAATCGAAACGGTCATCGAGGCGGTCATCGAAGCCTACCAGGCCGGCGATGCGGAGACGCTTGCCCGCCACTACGCCCCCGAGGTGACGATGATCCCGGCCGACTACGGCCCGCCGGTGGTGGGCTGGACGAACGTGGCGCAACGCTACCAGCAAGCCTACGCCCAACTGGGTAAGATGGAACTGTTGCGGGAGAACACGCGCATCCTCCGGCGGGGCAAGCTGGCCTGGGCGACCTACCAGTGGCGCGCGGTCACCATGGTAGGAAAGGAATTGAGGGAGGCGCAGGGCCACACGACGCTGATCCTGGAGAAGCGCGGGGGCCACTGGGTCATCCTGCACAACCACACATCGCTGGCCGCGATGCCGCCGGAGCCGAAAGCGGCTCCACCGCCGACGGCCGCCCCTCCGCGCTGAGCGGCGCGGCTACTTCAACTGTTGGTAGACCCAGAGGCCGAAGGTGGCCACGCCCACCACCACCGAGAGGATAAAGGCGACCAGGAGGTAGCGGCCGAGCTTCTCGAGCTTCGCGGCCAGCACTTTCTGCTCTGCGCGCAGGCGCTCTTCGCCCGGGTCGATGAACAGCACTTCCTCTTCGCGCAGCCCGACGACGGCGCGATAGATGGCCAGCGCGATGCAGACGGCGGTGATGACCAGCCAGGCGATCAACATCCCGAACAGCAAGGAGATGCTCAGCAGCATAAGCCGACCCTCCTCGGGTTGAGACTCGTGCGGCTCCTGCGCCGAACCCAGCCGACTTAGCGGGGCGATTCTAACACCATCGCCAAGCCGAAACGAACGGAAAAACTAGTGCCGTTCCAACTTTTCCCGCCCGAACCTCGGATGGCCCCGAACCTGCGAAATGGCTCCAATGAGTTGGAACGGCACTAGTCCGCGGGCCGCGGCCACTCGGCGCTGAAGTCAATGTCCCACAAAGTCGGCTCGCCGCGAATCAGCTCCAAACCCATCTCCCACTCACCGGGCGAGCACGGCGCAATCCAGACAATACGGTAGGGGGTGGTACGCCCGTTCTGGCGGTTTTCGACCGTGACCTCCGAACCGGCGCGAAACTCGCCGGCTGCACGGGCGAGGATGCCGTGGTAGCTGATGTTGATGGCCTCCCCGTCGGCCTCGCCGGTCGGGCCGCCCGGGCTGCGGGCGCGGAAGCGGAGAGGGAGTTGGAGCGGATGCCGGGGGGAGCGGCGTCGTTCAATGCCTGTCGGCGGCTCGCTCATCGTGGCAACGCCCCGCCTGTGGCGGTGGGGTTCTTATACGCTGGCGGCGCAGGGGCGTCAACCGCCCGCTGAAAAAAAAGACTAGGCAGGCGTCGGAAACTGTGGTAAACTGCCCCTGCGTTTGAAGCTCTTGCAACACCTGCTGAGTTGAACTCAAGGGCCGCGAGAGTCAGTCTCGCGGCTTTTTTAGGTTCTAGCCTCGGGGCGTTGGGGAGAAGCAAACAGCATCAACGAAAAGGAGTACCAACGAAGTGACCACGAATGGACGTGAGCAAGGCGTGGTGAAGTGGTTCAACGCCTCGAAGGGCTACGGGTTTATCCGGCGCCAGTCGGGCGAGGACGTCTTCGTCCACTACTCGGCCATCCAGGGCTCGGGGTTCCGCAGCCTGGAGGATGGAGCCGCGGTAGAGTTCGAGGTTGTCAAGGGGCCGAAAGGCTTCCAAGCCACGAATGTGACGCCGCTCTAACCAAGCGCAACACACACCCGAGGAGCCGAACCGTTCGCGGTTCGGCTCTTTTTTTGTGTTCAGACGGGAGGAGGTGTTGCCCGTCGGACGGGTTCCCGAACGCTATGGAAAAGCGGTGGTGCCGAAGGTGGGAGAAGTTTATCCCGAGCCTGCCGAGGGAAACCCACACACCATGGCCGAACACGGGCGCAGGCCCTTCGACTCGTCCCGCCGGAGCGGGAGTCGCTCAGGGCAAATTTCCTGCGGAAATTTGGTGCCGAAGGTGGGAGTCGAACCCACACGGGCTTGCGCCCACTGCGCCCTGAACGCAGCGCGTCTGCCAATTCCGCCACTTCGGCCCGAACGAGGCGCCGCCACCGGAATGCTAGCGGGAGTGCGCGGCAGCTCCATCTTGCCAACGGTGCGCGAGGGTGTCAAGCTGGTGCCGGACGATGCGCATCTGCTCGTTTCTCCCTTCCGCCACCGAGATGGTCTATGCCCTGGGGCTGGGCGACGAGCTGGCCGGCGTCACCTACGAGTGCGACTACCCCCCGGCGGCGCGCGCCAAGCCCGTCGTGGTGCACACGCGGCTGGCGCCGACCGCGACGAGCGCCGCAGTCGACCGTCAGGTCGCCGAGTTTGTGGCCCGGGGCGAAAGCCTCTACCGGGTTGATCTGCAGGCGCTCGCGGCTCTCCAGCCCGACCTCATCATTACCCAGGACCTCTGCCACGTCTGCGCCGCCAGCCCCGGTGACCTCGTTGACGCGCTCGCCCGCCTACCGTGCCCTCCGCAGGTGCTTTCGCTCAGTCCCCGCACGCTGGCCGAAGTTCTCGGAGACATCCGTCGCCTCGGGGAAGCCACCGAGCGCGGGGCGGCGGCGGAGAAGCTCGTAGCGGAGCTGGAGGAGCGAATCCGGCGCGTTGAAGAAGCCGTGGCCAGCGCGAAGCAGCGTCCGCGCGTGGCGTGCCTAGAGTGGCTCGACCCGCCCTATGTCGCCGGCCACTGGGTGCCAGAGATGGTGGAGAAGGCTGGCGGAGTGGACGCCCTAGGGCGGGTCGGGGAACCCTCGCGGCGGGTAAGCTGGGAGGAAGTGTTGACCTCTCGGCCCGACGTGATTGTGGTCATGCCCTGCGGCTACAGGCTGGCGCAAACAGTCGCCGAGTGTCGCGGGGTGAGGTTCCCACCGGGGTGGGATGCCCTGCCTGCCGTCAGAGCCGGCAGGGTCTTTGCCGTGGATGCGAACAGCTATTTTTCACGGCCGGGGCCGAGGCTGGTGAGAGGCCTTCAACTGCTGGCGTCGGTGCTGCATCTGCAGCCGAGATCCCTTTTCGCTGCACCAGCGGAGGGAGTCGCGGCGGTCTAGGGGAGAGTTGCACTTTGGGTACCCCTCCTACTCTGGTATAGTGGTAGCAGTCCCATCGCAGGAGAGGAGTCGGGGGACGGGATGCCCGCCGGGAAACCCTCCATCAAAGTGGCAGTGGCGGACGACCAGCCCATCTACCGCCTGGGCATCCTGAAGCTGCTCGCCTCGGAGCCCGACCTGACGGTGGTGGGCGAAGCATCGAACGGGCAGGAGGCGTTGCTGGTGGTCGAGCGCCACGGGCCGGACGTGCTGCTGCTCGACCTGAAGATGCCGGTGATGGACGGCATTGAGACGCTCAGCGAGCTGGCGAAGCGCAAGCTCGGCGTGCGGGCGATCGTGATGATGGCCAACGACGAGCGCGACCGCGCCATCCGCGCGGTGCGCCTGGGGGCGCGCGGCATCCTCTTCAAAGACGCCGATCCGGGGCTGCTGGCCAAGAGCATCCGCAAGGTCTACGCCGGTGAAGTCTGGATCGATAACCCCATCCTCAGCCAGGCGCTGGAGACGCTGCTGACGCGCCCGGCGACGCTGGAGGAGATGCGCGGGCAGCGGGAGACGCACCTCTCCAGCCGCGAGATGGAGGTCGTCCGCTGCGTCGCCATGGGACTGCGCAACAAGGAAGTGGCCGATAAGCTCGGCGTGAGCGAAGCCACGGTGAAGAACCACCTGACCAGCATCTACGCCAAGCTGGGCGTCTCCGACCGGCTCGAACTCATCCTCCACGCCATCCACAACAAGCTCATCCACGTCTAGCACGTGTCGGGAACCCTCGAGCGACCTGCCGGGATCACTGTGCTGGCCGTGTTGCACTTCGTCATGGCGGCACTGATGCTGCTGACCGGAGCGCTTTGGATTTGGGTGGTACGCTCGCCGATGTTCGCTGAGCTCGGAATGGAAAATCCGCAAGGTATGGACCTCTCGGATGAAATGCTCTGGCTGACTGAGATGGGCCCCTGGGCGGGGGCGCTCTTCCTGGTCTACGGGGGACTCAAAGGAGCGAGCGGCTATGGGCTGTTGAAGCTGCGCCGCTGGGGGCGCCGACTCACCATTGGTTTGGCCGCGTTGACCGTTCTGCTGACGTTGCCGGGTTTGGTGTCCGCGCTGCTCGACCAGCAGGCGAGCAGGATCATTTTGAACTTGATCGTTGTGGCTGGCTACAGCGCGATTATCGCGTATCTGTTGACTGCCCGGGTGAAGCAGGCCTTCGGCGCAACCTAGGCACGAACTACCCTACGGCCGCCGCAGAGCCGACCATAGCGCGGCGGTGCGAGCTTGGGTGCGGGTGCGGAGGAGGGCGAGGAGCACCGTGGCGGCGATGATGGCGGCGAGGCCGAGCGAGGCTTCCTCAATCGAGCAGAAGCGCTTGGGGAGAATGGAGAAGCGGCCGTAGACGAAGGGGATGTGCACCCAGTAGATGAGTAGCGAGTGCCGGCCGAGCAGGATGAGGGGGCTGGCGAGCCAGCCGGGCTTGAGCGCGCACCAGGCGTAGCAGGCCAGCAGAATCACCAGCAGCACACCGACGCGGACGAGGAAGAAGTTGGGGCTGGTGTGCCAGAAGTCGTAGACGGCGAAGAGCGGGAGGGGGAGCGAGTCGAGCCCGAGGGCAAGCGCGGCGAGCGCGAGGCCGGCGCCACTGAGCAGCAGGACACCGGCGGTTTCGCGGCTGGCGCGAACGGCGCGCAGGAGCGCGAGTCCGGCGGCGCCGCCGGCGAAGGTGAACCCCGCCCAGGGGAAGAGCGGGAAGAGCCAGGGCTTTGGCACGAAGTCGGTGTGGCCGCCGTTGAGGTAAGTGGCAAGCCACCAAGGGAGGAAGTCGGGCTTGGCCGTCGTCCAGAGCGGCGGCGTGAGGAGCGCGATGGCCAGCGCTACCGCGCTGGCCATCAACGTCTGGCGCGCCCAGCCCCGGCACAGCCGGGGCACCAGACTCACCAGCACGAGCGAGAGCCCGATGGTGTTCAGGATATCCACCCGCAGCAAGTCGGTCCACGGCGCCCAGGGGTAGCCCAGCACGAACTCCTGCAGGCGGAAGAGCAGGCCGAAGAGAAACACTTCAAAGCCGCGGCGGGCGGTGCGCCGGGCGATGTCGGCGCCCGCCAGTCCCTTCGACTCCAGGCGGTCAACGACCAAGGCGAAGGAGACGCCGGCAAGGAAGAGAAAGAGCGGGGCGGGGAGCGTGCCGATGAGCTGCGAGGTGCGGAAGAAGGCGGTGGCGCGGGCTTCGGGAGCGAGCCAAGAGTCGTAGGCATGGGTCTGGAACAGGGTGAGGCAGGCGAGGCCGCGCATCCAGTCGATGTAGTCCAGTCGGGCGCGCGCAGCGGCCATTGGCGGAGCAAGCTAGCGTGGGCAGAAAGAAAAGGCAAGGCAGCGGAGTGTTTGGATAACTTCCGCGAGGCGACCTCAGTAGCTAAGAGCTTCGCTTCGACTCAACCAAGGACAGGCGTCCCGCGGGGACCCCCAGAGAGGGTTTCCCCGCACCCCTTCCGCGGTTGCGCTGCGCGCAGCTTCTTGCGGCACGGCTGAAGCCGTGCCCTGACGGGCGTCGAACGCTCTCGCCGAGCCCGGTGGCACCTGCCACCGGGCATCATCAAAGATCAGGTGAGGGCTTTTTTGAGCAGGGCGAGCTGGCCGGCGTGGTAGAGGTCGTGCTGGACGACACCGTGGAGCATCACGTAAACGGAATAGTCCTGGCCGGCGACCGGGGCGGCCAGTTGGGCCTCGCTCAAGCCGGCGATGGCCTGGCGAAGCGCCTGGTGGCCGCGGGCCAGCTCGGCTAGGGTTTTCCTCCAGGCCGCGTCACTGGTGTCGGCGACCGCGGGCCAGTCCTGCTCGGGCGGCAGGTCAACGATGACCTCACCGGCCAAGCGTCGTCGTACCACCGACTCCCAGACGCCGATGTGCAGGACGATTTCCCAGATGCTGTGGGCGCGCGGGAGGGGCCGCGCCACCGCCTGCGTGGCGGTGACGCCGGAGAGGATTTCCCGCAGCGCGGGCCCGTGCCAGGCGTTGCCCTCGAAGGCGCGGCGTAACTGATCGGCGATTCGTTCTGCTTCGCTCATGGGCTCGCTCCCTGGTTGTCTCGACAACAGAGCCAACGTGCCGCGCTATCTTATACTAGTGCTGCGTTACCAAAATAGTTCACACAGACGGAGCCGACACTTCGAAGAGATCTACCCTCAGGGGCTAAAGCCCCGAGTTTTTCTTGCCTCCTTGATGTCAGGACTCCCTTCGGCAAGCTCAGGGTCTCCGCTTCGCTCCGAGAAGCCCTGACCCCACGGACGAGGATTTGCAACGGCTTCGTCTCTGTATCTTATACTGGCAGCCATGGAAGTGCGGATGGCGGCGGCGCTGCTTCTTCTGGTGAGCCCGGTGGCGGCGGGCGCGGGGGCGGCGGAGAACCGGGTGGAGTGCGCAGGGGTGGAGGTGCGCTTGAGTGCGGCGGCGGCGCGGCAAGGGAGTCTGGTGCTGGTGGAGGTCGAAGCCGGGATGCCGCTGACGGAACTCTATGCCGAGTGGAGGGGCGCGCCGCTGCGCTTCTGGGGCGAGGAGAACCCGGGGCGGACGCGGCGAGCGCTGCTGGCGATCGACCTGGAGCAGAAGCCGGGCTGGTTTCCGCTGGTGGTGCGGGCGCGGCTGCGCAACGGGACGCGGTTGGGGTGCAGCGCGCTGGTGCGGGTCGAGGAGGGGGAGTTTGCGGTGGAGCGGCTGCAGGTGGAGCGGCGGTTCGTGGAGTTGAGTTCGGCCGACCGCGAGCGGGCCGAGCAGGAAGCCGAACGGCTGCGGCAAGTCTTTGCGCGGGTGACGCCGGAGCGGCTGTGGCGGGGCGGCTTCCGCGTGCCGGTGCGGGGCGCGGAGGCGGCGGGGAATTTCGGCCGGCGGCGTATCCTGAACGAAGAGCCGGGCTCGCCGCACACGGGCGAAGACTTTCCCGCCAAGGCGGGCACGCCGGTGCGAGCGGCCGAGCGCGGACGGGTGGTGCTGGCCGAGGGGCTGTTCTTTTCCGGGCGGACGGTGGTGCTGGACCACGGGCTGGGGCTCTACACTTTCTACGGCCACCTGGCAGCAATAGCGGTGAAGGAAGGCGAAGTGGTGGAGGCGGGCACGGCGCTGGGGCGCGTGGGAGCGACCGGGCGAGTGACGGGGGCGCACCTGCACTGGGCGGCGCGACTCAACCAGACAAGGGTGAACCCGCTGGAGCTGGTGGCGCTGCTGGGGGAGTGAATTCGAAACTCGAAACCCTTCGACTACGCCCCGATTGCATCGGGGCTTCGCTCAGGACAGGCTCGGCACTCGAAACTCGGAAAAACTTTGAAACCACAGATGAACACAGATAAAC
>JACPRL010000104.1 GCA_016189965.1 Acidobacteriota bacterium
CACGAGAAGTTGATCGAAACCATTACCCGGGAAATCTTCAGCTACCTCGGCGACCGCCAGAGGTGCCAGCTGCGCGGCCTCCAGAATGATCAGATCGACTGCCCGGCCTGCGACTCGCGCTGCGTCGAGACCTGCGCCGACAAAGCCCGCCGCGTCCTCGCCGCCGGCGCCGATCGGCTTACGGCCGGCCCGGGCGTCTCGCAGGTGCCTACTGACATCGCGGCGCTGATTGACCACACGCTGCTGCGCCCGGAGGCCAGCCGCGCCGATATCCTCCGGCTCTGCGAGGAGGCGCGCCAGTTCGGCTTCGCCACCGTGGTGGTGAATCCCGCCTGGGTGGCTGTTGCCGCCGCCGCCCTGCGTGGCACGCCGGTGAAGGTCTGCACCGTCGTCGGGTTTCCCCTCGGGGCCACGCTCACGCCAGTGAAAATCTCCGAAGCGGAAGAGGTCATCAAGTTGGGCGCGCAAGAAGTCGACATGGTAATGAACGTGGGGGCGCTCAAGTCCGAGGACGACGAAGGGGTCGAGGAGGACATCCGCGGGGTGGCGGCTGCCTGCCGGGCTGGCGGGGCGCTGCTGAAAGTCATCCTGGAGTGCGCCCTGCTGACCGACGAAGAAAAAGTGCGCGGCGCCTGCCTGGCGCAGGCCGGCGGCGCCGATTTCGTCAAGACCTCGACCGGCTTCGGCCCGGGCGGCGCCACCGCCCGCGACGTTGAGTTGCTGCGGCTGGCCGTCGGCCCGGCGATGGGAGTCAAGGCCGCCGGCGGCATCCGCAGCTACGAAGACTTGAGACAGATGCTCACCGCCGGCGCCACGCGGATCGGCGCTTCGGCCAGCGTGCGCATCCTCGGGGAGGCCGCCGGCGCTCGCGCCGAGCCCGCGCTCGCCGCCAGCCGCTACTAACGCAATTCAACCCCGCGATTCAACCACTGAGCTGAACTTCATTCCCCCTCACCAATTTACACTTGCAACTCCAGCGGAAGGGGTCTAGGATGGAGCGTTTTCAGGGCGGGGTGGACAACCGAACACTATGAAGGCGCTATTAGTCTACCCGGAGTTTCCGGACACCTACTGGAGTTTCAAGCACGCCCTGCCCTTTGAGGGCAAGCGCTCGGCCTACCCCCCGCTGGGTCTTCTGACCATCTCGTCCTTGCTGCCCCCGCATTGGAAGAAACGCCTGGTGGATATGAATGTTCGGCGTCTCACCGGGGCCGACCTGGAGTGGGCGGACGTGGCGCTGGTGAGCGGTATGCTCGTGCAAAAGCACGGGCTGGCAGAGATTCTGACCCGATGCCGGCAGCGCGGGCTGCGAACCGTGCTCGGCGGCCCGGTGACCAGCAGCGTACAGGATTTGAACGTTCTCGCCGACCACGTAGTGATTGGCGAGGCGGAAGAGCTGGTTCCGACCTTGGCGGCCGAGCTGGAGCAGGGGACGGCCAAGCCCGTCTATGAAGCGGCGGAGCGGCCCGGCCTGGACAAGACACCCCTTCCGGATTTGGACTTGATCAATCCCAAGTACTACAGCGCCATGGCCGTCCAGTACTCCCGTGGCTGTCCCTTCAATTGCGAGTTCTGCGACATTATCAAGATCTACGGGCGCAAGCCGCGCACCAAGTCGCCCGAGCAAATGGTGGCCGAGCTGGAGCAGTTGTACGCGCGCGGTTGGCGGGGCTCGGTGTTTATCGTGGACGACAACTTTATCGGCAATAAGAAAAACGTGAAGCAGCTTTTACCCGTGCTGGCGGAGTGGAACGAGCGGCGCCGGTATCCCTTCACATTCTTCACCGAAGCCTCGGTCAACTTGGCCGACGATGCGGAGCTGCTGCGCTGGATGCAGAAAGCCGGTTTCACCCGGGTGTTTCTGGGGATTGAGACCCCGGTGGAAGCCAGCTTGCTCGAAGCGCAGAAATACCAGAACACCAAGAAGGATTTGCTGGCCAGCGTCCGGCGAATCCAGGGCTATGGCATGGAGGTAATGGCGGGATTCATTGTGGGTTTCGACAACGACCCACCGGATGTTTTCGACAAGCAGGTGGAGTTCATCCGCGAAAGCGGCATTCCCCTGGCCATGGTGGGCCTGCTGCTGGCGCTCCCCGGTACCCAACTCTACCAGCGGCTGAAACGGGAAGGGCGCTTGCTGCAGGATGGCCTCGGGAACAACATGGATTGCACGCTGAATTTTGTTCCCCGGATGGATGCGCAGCGGCTGATTGCCGGCTACAAGTCCATCCTGCAAAGGATCTACCATCCCGACGAGTACTACGACCGGGTGCGGCGTTTTCTGGCCGAGTACCGCCCCACGCACCACCGCCGCCGCTCGTTCTCGGACTACCTCGCCCTGGCGCGCTCCATGGTGAAGCAGGGGGTCCTGGGGGAGGCGCGCGCCAGCTACTGGAAGTTCTTTCTGGACGCCGCCATCCGCTATCGGCACGCCTTTGACACTGCCATCACTCTGGCCATCATGGGCTACCACTTCCAGACCTTAACCGGGATCGTTTGCCGGTCCGACTAGCCTGACGGCACCGGCGCGCCCGCGGTGGCCGAGCCTGTCGGAGCGCACACCTCAAGCCTTTCTCTCGGCACGCAAAGGAGCCGCCATGCGCAGCCAGAGCCACACAAGCTCTCGACCCTCGCTCTCGCGCCGCCAGTTCGCGCGCCTGCTGGGCGCTGGCGCGGCCTGCCTCACCGCCCTCACTGCGCAGGGAATGGAAGAGCAGCTGGCGCGGCGGATGGGAGCCAGCGTCGAGTCGGCGAAGCTACTGCCCAAAGACCCGGCCAACCTGATCCTGCTCAACTCGAACGAGAATGCTTACGGGCCTTCGCCCGCGGCGCTCGAGGCGCTGGCAGAAGCCCACAGCGTCGTGATGCGCTATCCCGACTACTGGGCCGACCAGTTGCAGGAGAAGCTGGCGGCGTTTCACGGCTTCGATCCCGCCGAGGTCGTCGTCACCTGTGGCTCCACCGAACTGCTGAAAATGGCCGCCCAGGCTTTCCTCGGGCCGGGACGCCGTCTGGTGCTGGCCGAGCCTACCTTTGAAGCTATCGTCTACTACGGGCGGCAGACGGGGGCGGAAATCGCCAAAGTCCCAGTGACGGCCGACCACCGGCACGACCTCGCAGCAATGGCCGAGGCGGCGCGGGCGCGCCCCGGGCTGGTCTACGTCTGCAACCCGAACAACCCGACAGGCACGCTGGTGGCGAAGCAGGCGCTTGAAGAGTTTCTTGCCCGCGTACCGCGCGAAAGCGTCGTGCTGGTGGACGAGGCCTACTTCCATTACGCCGACGACCCGGCCTACGGCAGCCTGCTCGATGCGGTGCACGCCGGCAGCAACGTCGTTATCGCGCGGACGTTCTCGAAGATTTACGCTCTGGCTGGTCTGCGGCTGGGCTACGGCGTGGCGCGGGAGGAGTTGATGCAGCAGATGCGGGTCCAGCAGGTGATTGAGAGCTGGAACGTGGCCGGCTGCGCCGCCGCGCTGGCCAGCCTGGACGACGATGGCTGGGTGGCACAGAACCGCGAGCGCAACCGGAGCACGCGCGCCTTCCTGTCTGAAGCGATGGAGCATCGCGGCCATGCGTGCATTCCCTCGCAGACCAATTTCGTCTGCGTGCACGTGGGCGCGCCCGTGCCGCCGGTGATCGAAGCCTTCCGCCAGCACGGCATCTCCGTCGGCCGGCCCTTCGCGGGCTTGCCGGAGCACATCCGCGTGTCGCTGGGGACGGCGGAGGAGATGGAAAAGTTTGTTGCCGCATTTGACAGGGTGATGGCAGCGCCCAAGCCGCTTTCGGCCGTCAACTCTCTCCCCGCGGCAGCGACCCCCACGCCTCTCTGGGCGCCCAACTAGCGGTCGCCGCACAACGTTTGCGCCGATTCGACATCTAATCTATTCTTAGGCGGGGAGAATCCTGGATGGATGAAGGGGTAAAAGACAAATTGGACGGCCCGGCGGGCGAGGCGGCCACGCTAGAAGCGCCGCCGGAGGCGGGCTGCGCCGAAGCGACCGAGGCCGGGATGATGGCCTGCCTGCAAGCCATCGCCGAGGAGCTGAACTCCACGCTGGATCTGGATCAACTCCTGCGGCGCGTGGCCGACCGCGTGAAGAGCACCATTGGCTACGACACGTTCGGCATCCACCTGCTTGACCCGCTGGGCGAAGAGCTGCGCATCCACTTCGGCGTCGGCTATCCGCCCGAAGTCGTCCAGCACTGGCGCCTGGGACTGGGCCAGGGGCTGGTGGGGACGGCGGCGAAGACCGGGCAGGCGGTGCGAGTGGCCGACGTGCGTCGCGACCCGCGCTACATCAACGCCGGTGAGGGCATTGTGTCCGAGCTCGCCATCCCGCTGCAGGTGAAGAACCGCACCATCGGCGTGCTCGACATCGGCAGCCGCCAGCCGGGCTACTTCGCGGAAGGCCACCAACGCTTCCTGAGCTTCCTGGCCGGGCACTTGGCCAACGCCATCGAGAACGCCCGGCTCTACGAAAACCTGCGCCAGCAGACGCGGACGCTCTCGCTGCTGCACGAGGTGAGCCGGGAAGTGACCTCGATTCTGGAGCGGGAGGAGTTGCTGCGGAAGGTGGCGCAGTTGGTCAAGCGGCTGATCAACTACGACGGGTTCCACGTGATGCTGTGGAACGAGGAGGCGCAGCGGCTGGAGGACGTCTTCGTGCTGCGCTACGACGAGCGCATCGCCCCCAAAGGCGGATTGCGGCTGGGCGTGGGGTTGTGCGGCACCGCCGCCGCCCTGCGCCAGCCGGTGCGGGTGCCGAACGTGCACCGCGACCCGCGCTACATCAGTTGCGGCGACTCGGTCGAGGTGCGCTCGGAAATGGCGGTGCCGCTGCTGTTCAAGGACCGCCTGCTCGGCGTGCTCGACCTGGAAAGCACGGAGTACAACGCCTTCACCGAGCAGCACGAGCAGATACTCGCCACCCTGGCCTCCTACATCGACATTGCGCTGGAGAACCCCCGGCTCTACCAAAAGCTGCGCGAGGAGGAGCAGCGGCTGGAGACCGACCTCACCACGGCGCGCGAAATCCAGCGCGGGCTCCTGCCGGAAGCCGCCCCGCGCTTTGCCGGGTTCGACCTCGCCTTCGCCTATCAGCCCGCCCGCCATCTGGGCGGCGACTTCTACGACTTCCTCCACTACGCGGACGGCCGGCTGGCCATCGCGGTGGGGGACGTGGCGGGCAAGGCGACGGCGGCGGCGCTCTACGGCTCGCTCGCTATCGGCATCCTGCGCGGGCACGTGGTCGAGCACCCCTGCGAGCCGGCGGAAATGCTCGAGTTGATGAACGAGCACCTGCGGCAGCCGCGGCTTGACAACCGCTTCGTCACCCTGGCCTTCAGCTTGTACGACAGCGACAGCAAGACGCTCACCGTGGCCAACGCCGGCTTCCCGCGGCCACGCCTGGTGCGGGGCGGGCGCGTGGAAGAAATCCGGGTGGACGGTGTGCCGCTGGGGCTGCTGCCCGACGTGCGCTACGAGGAGAAGAAAGTGGCGCTGCTCGCCGGCGACGTCGTGGTCTTCTGCTCCGACGGCCTCCACGAATGCATGAACCGCCACGAGGAGGAGTTCGGCTCCGCGCGCCTGGAAAAGCTCCTGGGCGAGTTCGCCTCGCGCAGCGCCCAGGAGCTCGCCGATGAGCTCGTGCGCGCCACCGAGCGCTACGCCGCCGGCAACGGTGAGCACACCGACGACCGCACCGTCGTGGTGCTGAAGGTCACGCGCGACTAAGAAAATCCCGCCTCGCCGAGCTTTGCTGCGGTAGTCTATCCCGCCTTGAGCCATCCTGCGGCGATGACACCAACAAGCCGGACGGGGCTGGTGCGCGCCATCGGGCGCTTCGACCTGACGGCCCTGGTCATCAACGCGGTCATCGGAAGCGGCATCTTCGGCCTGCCGGCCATCATTCTGGGGTTGGTGGGGGCGGCGAGCCCGGTGGCGTTTCTGTTGGCCGGCGCGGCCATCGCGGTGATTGCGCTGTGCTTTGCCGAGGTGGCCTCGCGCTTCGACGCCGCCGGCGGGCCTTACCTCTACGCCCGGGAAGCCTTTGGCTCCTTCCTCGGCCTGCAAATCGGCTGGATCACCTGGCTGGTGCGCATCACCTCGGCCGCCGCCAATGCCAACCTGTTCGTGCTCTATCTGGCCGAGCTGTGGGGCCGGGCGACCGAACCCGCGGTTCGGATGGCGCTGCTGACGGTGATGTTCGGCCTGCTGGCCATCATCAACTACCGCGGGGTGAAGCAGGGAGCGCGGGTCAGCACCGTCTTCGCGCTGGCCAAACTCGTGCCGCTGGCGCTGTTCATCGTCGTCGGGCTGTGGTTCATCGAGTCGGAGAACTTTCGCGGACGCGTCGCGGGCGGGCTCGACGACTGGACCCAGGCGATGCTGCTGCTCGTATTTGCCTACGGCGGCTTTGAAGCGGCGATGATTCCCGCCGGCGAAGTGAAGAACCCGCAGCGCGACTGCCCCTTCGCGCTGCTCGTGGCGCTAGCCGTCATCGTCGGCGTCTACATGCTGGTGCAGGCAGTGGTGGTGGGGACGCTGCCGCCCGGGGTCGAGACCGACCGGCCGCTGGCGGCGGCGGCGAACGAGTTTCTCGGCCGGCCGGGCGGGCTGCTTCTGGCGGTGGGGGCGCTGGTTTCCGTCTCTGGCTTGCTGAGCGGCACGATGTTGAACTCGCCGCGGCTCACCTACGCCCTGGCGGAGCGCGGTGACTTCCCGGCTTTCTTCGCCGCCGTGCACGCGCGGTTTCGCACCCCGCATGTGTCCATCCTGCTCTATGCGGCGCTGTCGTGGGTGCTGGCGGTCGCGGGGACGTTCCAGTGGAACGCGACCCTGTCGGCCGTAGCCCGGCTGCTCATCTATGCCTCGACCTGCGCCGCCCTGCTGGCGTTTCGGCGCCGCGCCGGGCGGCCGGCGTTCCGGCTACCCGCCGGGCCGTTCTTCGCCGTAGTCGGCATCGGCTTCTCCGCCTGGCTGGTAGTGCAGATGGGCCGCGCCGAGTTTGTCATCCTCGGCGGAACGGTGGCGCTAGCGGCGGCGACCTGGCTGTGGGCGCGGCGGCGAGGCTAGCGTTCGCCCCAGCGGAGCTTGCTGCGCAGCACCTGGAAGTAGTCGCGGCGCGGCGCCGCGACCAGCCGAATGACGCGCCCGGACTTGCGGGTCGAGACGCAGTCGCCGCTGTGCAGCTCTTCGCCCACCTGGCCATCTACGGTGACGTAGACCGCTTCGGCGGAACTTTGCGCCTGGACTTCCACCACGCTGTCGTCCGGGATGACCAGCGGGCGGTTGGTCAGCATATGGGGAGCGATGGGGGTCAGGATCATCGCCGCCACGCTGGGTAGGACGATGGGCCCGCCAGCCGAGAGTGAATAGGCGGTGGAGCCGGTGGGGGTGGAGAGAATCAAGCCGTCGGCGCGGATGCGAGAAACGAAGCGGCGGTCAATGATGACGTCGAAGTCCACGATGCGGGCCAGGGCGGCCTTGTGCAGCACCACGTCGTTCAGGGCGTGGTAGCGCGCGATGGTCTCTCCGCGCCGCGCGACCTCGGCCTCCAGCATCCGGCGCGTGTCCAGCCGGTGGCGGTCGGCCAGCACGTCTTCGAGCGCGCCGTACATTTCATCGAGCGTGATTTCCGTCAGAAAGCCGAGGCTACCCAGGTTGACCGCCAGCAGGGGGACAGGGCGCTCGCCCAGGTGACGGGCGATGGCCAGCAGCGTGCCGTCGCCGCCCAGGACGATAATCAGGTCCACCTGGGCGGGAATCTCTTCCCGCGGCGTCCCCGGCTTCCAGCCCAAGCAACTGGTGGTTTCCTGGTCGGGGACGGGTTTGATGCCGCGCTGCTGGAGCCAGTCGAGCAGTTGGGGCGCCACTGCACACACGTCTTCCTTCTTGGGCTTGGAGACGACGCCGACGGCGTGGAGCTTCATTTCGAGCGATTCTACACGAGCCGCCGCAGCACGGCGCGGAGAAAAAACTCGCGGTTGC
>JACPRL010000105.1 GCA_016189965.1 Acidobacteriota bacterium
GCGCCCAGCATCTCGGCGGCATCGAGCTCTCCGTAATGCCAGGAGCCTTTGATGAACTGCACCATCAACACCTTGAGCCCGCTCCCCACCGCGCGCAGCGCCAGCCCCAGCGCCGCCGTCGTCTTGCCCTTGCCCGGCCCGGTGTGAACGATGATCAGCCCCTTGCGTTTCTCGTCGCCCATGGGAGAAGGGAACTCTACTTCGGGTACGGGTGGTCGCGCAAGAAGGCGAAGGCGCGGTAGAGCTGCTCGAGCAGCACGACGCGAGCCAGCTCGTGCGGCAGTGTCATCTTCGAAAGCGAGAGCAGCAGGTCCGCCTGCCGCTTGGTCTCCTCCGCAAACCCTTCCGCGCCGCCCAGCAGGAAGACAAGCTGCTTGCGTCCGCTGTTCATCTGCTTCGCCAGCCAGCGGGCAAATTCTTCCGAAGTAGGCCCCGTGCCGGCGGCATCGAGCAGGATGACCAGCGCGTCCCCCTTCTTTCCGCGGGCCTCCGCCACTGCCCACGGGCCGCCGTCGGTGGTCTTCCATTCCACAATGTCGGTGCGACAGAAGCGCGTGATGCGCCTCCGGTAGTCCTCGATCAGCGCCCGCAGGTGCGGGTTGCGCGTCTTGCCCAGCAACACGAGCCGGAGCCGCATCGGCAGTTACTCGTCCGCCGCGCGGGCGCGACTCTCCTCCGGGACCGGGAGGCGGTTGGCGGGGCGCCACAGACGTTCGAGGTCGTAGTAGGCGCGCGCGCGAGCGGAGAAAACGTGCACGATGAAATCCACGTAGTCAAGCAGCACCCACTCACCCAGCGGGTAGCCTTCGACATGGTGCGGCAGCAGCGCCCGGCGCGACAGCTGTTCCTCCACCGAATCAGAAATTGCCTGCACCTGGCGAGCAGACTGGCCGGTGCAAAGCAGAAAATAACCGGTGAAGGTGCTCACGCCTCGGAGGTCGAGCAGCAGGAGGTCGCTGGCCTTCTTGTCCAGCGCCGCCTGCGCGGCCCGTTCGAGGGCGGCGCGGACGTCGTCTTCCGTCATCGTCTCCCCTGGTAGAGCGCCAGCCGTTCGATGTACTCCCGCACCGGGGACGGCACCAGGCCGGTCAGCGAGCGGCCGCGCCGGGCGGCGCGCCGAATCTCGGTGGCGGAAATAGGCACCCGCACCCCGCGCAAGAAATGCACCGTGCTGTGCGACAGCCGGAGAGCGTCGCCCTTCCCGTCCCGCTGGCCGGCTCGCACCGCGGCCACAAACGACCGCGCCGCACCCCGCCAGTTAAAGCCGGGCCGGTCGGCCACGATGAAATCGCAGAGGCGGATCAACTGCGAGAAATTTTTCCACTGCGGCAAGTAGAGGAAGGCGTCGCCGCCCAGAAGAAAATAGAGTCGCGCGCAGGACCCGAAGAGCCGCCGCAGCCGCCGCACAGTGTCAATCGAATAAGAACGCCGAGTGCCGCGCAGGTCGGGCCCGGCTTCGAGCAACGACGGGAGAAACCGCGGCTCGCCCGCGCAGGCCAGCGCCACCATCGTGTAACGGTGGAGGAAGGGACTCAATCCGGGACGGTCTTTGTGTGGCGGCCGCCCGCAAGGAATGAAATAAACGACGTCGAGGCCAAAGCGCCGCCGCGCCGCCCGCGCCACCGCCAGGTGCCCGTTGTGGATGGGGTCGAAGCTGCCGCCGAACAAACCAATCTTCAGCTTGCGCTGTGTCCCTCGTTGGCCGCTCACGCCGCTGGCGCTGCTCCTAGTCAGATGCCGGAGAAGGCACCGGCGCGGCTGCCTTGAGCCGGCCGGCCAGCTCGAACCGAAGCTCATCCAAGCCGTCGCCCCGCAGCGCCGAGATGGCCAGGAACGGAAGCCCCTCCTCGCGGCAGAAGCTCCGCAGGCGCTCGAGGCGCGCCGTGCTCCCCGGCTGATCAATCTTGTTGGCGACGACAACCACGGGCTTGCCTGGCAGCACGCGGCTGAACTGGGCCAGCTCGTTCCGCACCACGCGGAAATCCTCCATCGGGTCGCGCCCCGTCTCGGAAACATCCACCAGATGCACCAGCAAGCGGGTGCGCTCAATGTGGCGCAGAAAGCGGGTACCCAACCCGTGCCCGGCGTGGGCGCCTTTGATCAGGCCGGGGATGTCGGCCATCACGTAACTCTCCTCACTATTCACCGCCACTACGCCCAGGCAGGGCTCGAGCGTGGTGAAGGGGTAGTCGGCAATCTTCGGATGGGCGGCCGAGAGGCGCGCGAGCAACGTGGACTTCCCCGCGTTGGGGAAACCCACCAGGCCGACGTCGGCCAGCAACTTCAACTCCAGGCGCAGGCGGCGTTCTTCGCCCAGCTCGCCCGGGTCGGCCCGGCGCGGCGCCCGGTTGGTGGAAGTGGCAAAGCGCGCGTTGCCGCGACCGCCGCGCCCGCCGCGCGCCACCTGAAAGCGTTGTCCCGAGCCGGTGAAATCGAAGAGCGGTTCGCCGCTATCGGCGTCAAAGACCACCGTGCCCACCGGCACGCGGATGACGTGGTCCTCGCCGCGGGCCCCGTGACGGTTCGAGCCTTCGCCGTGGCGGCCGCGCGGGGCGCGGAATTCGCGGTTGTAGCGGAACGGCAGGAGCGTGTTCAAATGCTCCGTGCTTTCGAGAATGACATTGCCGCCGTCGCCGCCGTCGCCGCCCGCAGGGCCGCCCCGCGGGACGTATTTCTCCCGGCGGAAGGCGACGCACCCGTTGCCGCCATCGCCCGCCTTCACCCAGATTCGGGTTTCATCAATGAACATCAGCTAGCCTAGGGAAGAGGATAGCAGAAAAACAGAGGCAAGCGGGTTGGGGAGAGAGTCAGTCGGCGCTGACCGCGGTGGCTTCGCTCGACTGCGGCTGCGCGGCCACCGGCGCGGTAGCCAACTCCGGCTGCACGCTGACGTAGCGGCCCAGCCGGCCCTTGTTCTCGAAGATGACGGTGCCGTTGACCAGGGCAAACAGCGTGTCGTCACGCCCGCGGCCGACGTTGCTGCCGGGCTTGATGGGCGTGCCGCGCTGCCGGACGAGGATGGAGCCCGCGTGCACCCACTGCCCTTCGAAGCGCTTGACCCCCAGCCGCTTCCCGGCGCTGTCGCGCCCGTTGGTCGTGCTGCCCTGGCCTTTCTTGTGTGCCATTGCCGGCTCCGAAAATTACTCCAGGCTGATTTCGCTGATCTTCACCGCGGTAAACGTCTGGCGGTGGCCACGCAGAATCTTGTACTGGCTGTTCTTCTTGAACTTGAAGACGCGAACCTTCTTGTCCTTGCCGTGCTCCACCACCGTGCCGCTGACTTTGGCTTTGGCCAGCGCCTCCGCGCCCGCCTTCAGTTCGCCGTTTCCCGACACGGCGAGCACGTCCTTGAAGGTGACTTTCTTGCCTACCTTCTCCGGCAGGTGCTCCACGCGCACCACGTCGCCCTCGGCCACGCGGTACTGCTTCCCGCCACTGCGGATAATCGCGTACATCAGCTCTCCGTCAAGCTTCCGAAAAAGTCATTATACAGTGACCAGCCCACGCCGTCAATACGCCCCCCGGCGGGCTTCTTCAGCGTTAGGTGCGGAGGAAGCGGCGGAACTTCTCCGGGCTCGCCTCGTAGTGCGGGAAGACGGCCTTCAGGTCGGTAGCGCCCATGTGGTGGACGAGGCCTTCGGCGAGCACATCGCGGAAGTCAGTGGTGAGCGCCAGGTCGCGGCCTTCGAAAAGCTGGTCGCGCGCCAAGCCCGGCCAGCGGCCGTAAACCTTGCCGCCGGCCACTGCCCCGCCCAGGACAAAGATGGCGTTGGCGTGGCCGTGGTCGGTGCCGCGGTTGCCGTTCTCGAACGCGGTGCGGCCGAATTCGGAGAGGGTAACGATGACCGCATCCTGCATCCGGTCTCCCAGGTCGCGCACCAGCACGGTGATGCCCTGGCTGAACTGCCGCAGCAGGTTGGCCAACTGGCCCTGTGCGCCGCCTTCGTTGACGTGGTGGTCCCAGCCGCCGGTCTCCGCAAACACAATCTCGACGCCGATGTCGGCCTTGATCAGTTGCGCCACCTGCCGCATCGTCTGCCCGAACGGCCCCGGCGGGTACTGCGCCCCCGCCGCAGGGCGGTACTGCGCCGGCTTCAACCGCTCGAGCACCTCCACCGCCTCGAAGGATTCCTTCGCGGTCGGCGCCAGCAGCGGGTCGCTCGAACTCGCATAAAGTGACTCGAGCCCGCCGCGCACCAGCCCCGTGTAGCGCCCGGCCTCAATGCCGAAGCGATTCAGGTCGGGAATGGCCAGCGCCGGCGCCGTCCCCTGGAGGATGCGCGGCAACTGCGAAGTGACCGAGACGCCGCGGAAGTTCGACGCCTTTTCCGCGCGCACCGATTGCAGGTAGCGGTTCAGCCAGCCGTCGGGCGTGCTTTTCATCCCCGGCGTGCCCGACTCCATGAAGTCCTGGGCGTCGAAGTGCGAACGGGTCGAGTCCGGCGAGCCTGCGGCATGCACCACCGCCAGCAGCCGCTCGTCGTAGAGGGGCTTGAAGGACTCGAGCGCGGGATGGAAGCCGAAGAAGCCATCGAGATCAACCGCTGCCTGTTCGTCGCCGCGCTTCGGCCGCGGAATGGCGATGGTGGGCCGCAGGGCGTAGTAGCTCTTCTCTGCGTGCGGTACCACGATGTTCAGCCCATCCGCCGCGCCGCGCTGGAAGATGACCACCAGGGTTTTTCCCCGGCCCGCCGTGGCCGCCGCCGCGCGCGCCAGAAAGCTCGGCACCACGCCCAGCCCCACCAGCGCAATGCCGCTCGACTTCAGAAAAAACCGACGCGTCAACTTCATCTCTTCCTCCCTTCCCTACTGCCGCTGAAATTCCGGCGAGGCCAGGAGCCAGCCGAGCGCCAGCCGCGCTCGGGCTTCCGGCGGAGCGTTGCCTTCTGTGCCCGCCTTGGCCAAGTCCGCTTCGAGCGCGGCGCGGGTTGGCTCGGAGAGCGGCCGCACGAGCACGTGGTCGCTGAGCTGGGCGAGCATTCCCTCCGTCGAATTCGTTTCCAGCGCGCGCGGCAACTCGACGCGAACACCGGGCAGACGGTTGGCCGCCAGCCCCAGCGCCACCTTCATCCGGTTGAGCAGCCCGCCGGTCGAGACCCAGGCGTCAGCCGTGTCCTTATAGCCGGTGGGCGGCTGGGCAGCGTAGAGCGGCTGACCGAGCTCGCGCAGCGCCACGACCAGGCCGGGCGGCACATCGCTGATTTCGGCGTCGGTGGCGCGCACCGCGCTCACGACAAACTCGAACGGCGTCTTCACCTTCACCCCGACAGCCTCCGGAGACCAGAACTCTTCCGAGCTGAACAGCGTGCGCAGCACGGCGCGGATGTCGCCGTCGGTTTCGCGGAATGTCCGCGCCATCTTGTCGACCAGCGTCGCCGGCGGCTGGTCGCTGACGAAGCGCTGGGCGAGCTTGGTGGAGATGAAGCGAGCGGTCGAGGGATGCCGGGCGACGATGTCCAGCACACGCTCGGCGTCCCGCTGGCCTCCGTTCTCGATGCGCTGGCCGAGGACGACCTTCATGCCCTTGTCATGGAACTCGTCCACGTAGATGAACTGCTGGCCGAGCGGCAGCGGGGTGAGGGTCCAGCCGGTGAAGCAGCGGGCGACTTCGATGATGTCCTGCTGGGTGTAGCCGCCCTCGACGCCCAGCGTGTGCAGTTCGAGCAGCTCGCGGGCGTAGTTCTCGTTGAGGCCGCGGCGGCGCTGCTGCGGAGCTTGCTGCTGGCTGTCCGCCCGCTGCTGGAAGCGTCCCCGGCGTCCGGCCATGCGCTCGTCGCCTGCCCGCGCCAGTTGCCGTTCCAGAATTTGGTCGAGCTGGCGCGTATCCATCCCGCGTTGCACCAGAATCTCCCGCAACAGCGCGCCGGGCTGGACGCCCTGGCGCTGGAGCTCGGCCAGGTAGCGGCGCCGCAGTTCGCGGTCGTCGTAGTCAGCCTCGGGGTCGCTGCTCAGCCAGTTGTCGAGATAGAAAAGCATGGCCGGATGGCGCGCGGTGGCGCCGAGCAGGTCGCGGAACTTGCCCAGCGCGTGGGGGCGGATGGCCTCGTGCTCGTAGCTGGTGGTGAGCCAACGGTCCGCGCCTTTGCCGATAAAGACGTTGAAGTGGTTGA
>JACPRL010000014.1 GCA_016189965.1 Acidobacteriota bacterium
AGCGAATAGATGGCCAGCAGAAAGACGCCTTCGCTCACCGTCTCCTTCGTCGCCGCCAGCAGCAGCAGCGCGCCCAGGATGGGCCCGATGCAGGGCGTCCAGCCGAAGGCGAAGGCCAAGCCCAGCAGGAATGAGCCCGCCCGCCCCGCGCCGCCCAGCTCGTGGAAGCGTTTCTCGCGGTAGAGAGCCGGAATCTTCAGCAGCCCGAGCAGGAACACCCCGAAGAGAATGATGATGACGCCGGCGATCTTGAGCAGGAGCGACCTGTACTCGTTGAGGAAGGCTCCCACGGCGCTCGCTGACGCTCCCATCCCCACAAAAACAGCGGAAAAGCCGAGGATAAAGAGCAGCGAACTCGCCGCCACGGCCTTGGTGCTCTCCGTCTCGCCGCCCTTCAGCTTCTCCACGCTCACGCCCGACATCAGCGAAATGTAGCCGGGCACGAGCGGCAGCACGCAGGGAGAGAGGAACGACAGCACCCCGGCCAGAAACGCCACTAGAGGACTGATGTCAGGCATCGCTCAGAGAAAAGAAACCTTCTCCCGATTATGTTGTGCCACCACTTTATATGAGATGCCGTCCCTGCCGTCGGCGGTGCAGCCGAGGCCGCCGCAGCAATCATTATAAGGGGAGCTTCGGCCCGTGGCCAGCCGAAGCCTCACTTCTTCACTGCAACCAGCAGCTTTTCAACCTCCGCGGCGAATCGCCGCGCCTCCAGCCGCTGCTCCGGCGAAGCCACAAAGAGTTGATGCATCCAGAAATCCGGCGCCGGTGGCGCCTTTTCCCAGCGCCCCTCGGGCCGGAAGAGGAAGTAGACGTCCCACGCCACCGCGCCTTCCGGCAGGCGGAGGATGGGGGCGTAGAGTTCGCCCAGCCGAGCCTCGCTGTCGACGAAGTGGCGCACGCGAGGGTCAGCCAGGCGGCGGGCCGCGCTGCGCGACGCCCCAGTCAGCGCCTCCGGGCTCATCCGGGCGAGCACCGGCAGCCAGACAACATAGACGTGCAGGTTGGCCTCCGGCATGGCTGCGAGCACGTGCTTTTGGACTTCGGAGGCCCCCCGAAGACAACTGGGTCAGGTGGGATCGAGCAGAAGTACCAGGCGAACCTGGTCGGCGCGCTGGTTGAACTCGCCGCGCAGCGGCTCGAAGTCGGCGTTGAGCTGCGGCAGCGCTGGCTCGCTGCCCGCCGGCCCCGAGGCAGCCAGCAGAAGCGACACACCAAGAACTGCCAGAAGGGCTGGCCCAATCCGCTGGCGCATCAGAAATCCTTTTACCTCGCTGGACTTCATTCTCTCATTTCCTATTCGACGATGCACTCGGTGAAACGATTCGCGCCGCCCGTGCGCCCGCGGTATAGCAGTTGAATGGCGCGCAGCATCCAAATAAAATGAGGTGCCAGGGGTCAATGGAGATCGGGCGCGGCCATCCGTTGCGGCGGTTGTTTGGCGAGCTAGTGGAACGTCACTTCTTCCAGGACGTGCAGGTGCGCGACCCGCGGGTGGCCGGCTACGTCTCGAACCTGCTCACCGACTTCGCCCACGCCGACAACCTCTACCGCCTCCGCGATGCGCAGGGGCGACGGCTCGACGATGTCGGCGAAATGCTGCTCGAGTCCGACCCCTTGGGGCCGGAAGGCTCCTTCGACCGCGAACGCGCCGTGCGCAAGCAAGTCGGCGACTTCACGCTGTTTATGACCGGCCTCTTCCCCGAATTCGTCGCCGCCCGCCGCTCCCGCCGCGCCTTCCCCCGCCTCGACCTCCTGCTCGACTACGTCAAGGCGGGCAAGGAGTCCTACTTCATCGTCTCTTCCTTCGACCAGTTCGAGTACCAGCAAGAGGCGCCGGTCTTTCGTCGGCTCTCGGACATGTTCGAGCTCTGCGTCTACGGGCTGAACCTGGTGAAGCAAGACCTGGAGCGGTTCCAGCGCGACTACTACCAGCGCCTCGAGCGCACCCTGGGCGCGCCCGATCCGGCGTGAGCAGCTCCGCGCCCGGCCTCTCCTCTGGAGCGTGACTTCTTTGGCTACGACGTGTCCCATCTGCGCAAGGCGGCGCGGCAAGCGTTTCTGCCCCGGACTGGTGCGCAGCCGCTGGCGCGGAGGAAGTGAAACCATCTGCGCCCCCTGCTGCGGCGAACAGCGAGAAGTGACGATTGATTGTCCGCTCGACTGTCCCTATCTCGTAGCTGCGCACCGCTACGAAGCCGAGCGCCCCGCTGACAAGCGCCCGCGGGAGATGGCTTTTCCCGACGTCGTGGTCGAGCAAGAATTCCTCGAAGAGCGTCAGGGGCTTCTGGCCGGGCTGAGCGTGGTGCTGTTGCGGGCGGCGCGCGAGCAGCCGGATACACGCGACCCGGACGCCTTGGCCGCGCTCGACGCCCTGGTGCGCAGCTACCAGACGCTCGAGTCCGGGCTTTACTACGAGCAGACGCCCGACACCCCGGCGGCGCAGGCCGTGGCGGCCGCGCTGCGCGCCTACCTCGAGCAGTTCTCCCGGGAACAGCAACAGCGGCTGGGTGCGAGCCTGCGGCCCGGCGAGGCGCTGCGCGCGTTGGTCTTCCTGCGCCGGCTGGGAGACCTCGAGGCGAACGGGCGGCCCCTCTCGCGCCGCTACCTCGAGTTCCTCCGCGCGCAGTTGCCTGCCGACGCGATAGCGCCCGAACCGCCCCGTCTGATTATCCCAGGTAGCTAGCCACAGAGGCACAGAGAAACCCGGCGGTGGAACCCTGAAGGGTTCCGCTACATCGCCTGCCCCTCCCGCTGTAGCGGAAGGCTTCAGCCTTCCACCCAAAACTTGGAAGGCACGGCGGGCGCTGGACAAACAGAGGAGGAAACAGACAGGTTTTGAAATGGCTTCTAGTCTCTCTCCACAATGTCATTCTGAGCGAAGCGAAGAATCCCCTGCCACCAGGCACCCGCCTGCCTTGCCCGCGCCGCAGGATTTCTAGAAGCCATGACCTAACTTCCGCAAGGCGGGTCAGGCCGGTCATCCAACCGCTTCTAGAGAAAAAAAGAAAGGCCGCCTCGATTCGAGACGGCCTTTGCTCTCGTGGGCTTATTAGTGCCAGCCCGGAGTTACTTCTTCTCCTCGCTCGGCGGCTGCTCGTCCTGCGCCTGGCTCTCGGCCAGCACCTCGAAACGCAGGCGCGTGCCCGACTCCAGCCGCAAGTGGCCCTCGCGCGTGCTCAGGACAGAGCCGAGGCCGGTCTGGTGTTCGGCCTCCGACTGCGAGTGCACGCGAATGGCCCGCGCGGGCGTCGCCACCACCGCTTCCGTGGTGCTGCCCAGCGTGCCGCGGGTGGTGGCGTCTACGGTGCTGCCAGCACCCTGCAGGGTAGCGTCGGCGGTTGAGGCGACCGCGCCGGTGGCCGAGCCGACCACCGAGCCAGCGGTCGAGCTCATGCCGCCCAGCACCCCGCCGCTGGCGCCGGCGCTGCCAGTCGAGCCTGAACGCGGAGCGGACGAAGGCGGCGGAGCCATCTGCGGCGGCTCCTGCAGCATCTCCTCGCGCCGCGCCCGCTCCTCACTCGGCGTGGAGAGCACCGTCCGGATCGCGGTGTGCAGTTCGGAGACCGCCTCGCCTTGCACCAGGCGGTCAAACACGACCGCCAGGCGCGAGCCGGACTCGGCTTCTCCTTCTGCTTCCACCGCGGTGACCCGTCCCAGCAAGCGGTCACCCTTGTGGATCACCGTCTCACCTTTCTGCTTCACGTTCTTGGTGACCCGCGCCACGACCTCCTCGCCCGGCTGCGCCGTGCGGGTGTCGAGCGTGGATTCAAGTTCGGCCATGATCTTCGTCCCGCTGCGGATGTCCACCAGCCGTCGTTCCTTCGATTCTTCTTGCTCCTTGCTGGCTTCCTTCTCGGGTGGCGTCGCCTTCTGTGCCTGCTCCGCCTTGCGCGGGATGGCCTTTTCTCGTTCGCCTTCCGGCTGCCGGGGCTTGTCCTGGCCGAAACCGGCCAGGGTGGTGCCCGCGAGGAGCGCCACGGCCACAAGCAACCGGAAGAGAGTCGACCTACTCATGTGTAACCTCCTTCGGCACGCCCGTTGATTTTTCCCTTGCCGGGCATGCGTTCGGCGCTGCTCTGAGGAGGTCAGATGCGCGGGGGAGTTGACGGGTTGCTAGTAGTACTACTGTACTACCGGCGGCGGGACTTTCGGCGCGCCCGGCGCCGGGCTGCCCCGGCCGCGGGGGCGGTGGCAAAGGCAGCGACGATGGCATTGAAGATCGTCCGCAGGTCCCGGCCGCTGTAGTGGGCGGGGTAGCCGAGCCGCTGCGCGAGCAGCTGGTCCCGCATCAGCCCTTCGAAGGCGCCCATCAGCGCCGAGCGCACACCCTCGATGGGAACGTCGGGGCGGAGTTGGCCCGCAGCACGCATCTGACCCAGCAAGTCATCGACGGTGTGAACGAACTGCCGGTAGCCGCCGGTCAGCATCACCATGTGGCCTTCCTTGCGGATGCGGCGGCCTTCGAGAAGCAGCAGCAGCTTCAGATCGGGGTCTTTCTCCATAACGGTCAACATCGTGTTTACAAGGCCAGTCAGCTTGTCGGCAGGCGAAGCGAGATATTCGACCGCGTGGACGGTCGCAGCGGCGATCTGCTGCCAGGCGTGCTCGAAGATAGCTTCCAGCAGTCCTTCCTTGCTGCCGAAGTGCTTCATTAATTGGGATTCACTGGTGCCGGCTTGGCGGGCAATGGCGACGGTGCTGGTGTTCTCATAGCCCTGGCCAGCGAAGAGCGCCTTGGCGGCCACCAGCATTCGGTCGCGCGAAGAAGCCGCGCCGGGCGGCGGCCCGCCGGCGCGGGTGTCCTCTACCATAGTCATACACCTACTACGGCAAGGGGAGGACTGCAACAACAAACGGCGGGGGAGCCGGGGTACCGCCGGGGGACTCCGTGGGCGCGACCTTTGTCCTTGACACCGTAGTACAGTAGTGCTACTACTAGACAAGCTGCGGATTCGTTCCGACGCGGGTTATTTCGGCCGAGCAGAAATAGGGGAGGCGAGGAACAAGAGTTCTCAACGAAGCCCGCAACGGCGCTTAACGCCTCGTTGCACACCCCCGGGCGGGAGGGGAGGCGCGAGCCTCCCCTCCTTCCTGTTTCTGAGCCAGCGAAGGCCGGTCAGCGTTGGAAGTCGTTGCGGACGAGCTGCCCGCCCTGCATGACAAACTTCACCCGCTCCAGCACCGTCACATCGGCCAGCGGGTCGCCCTCCACCCCAATCAGGTCGGCGAACTTCCCCGGCTCGAGCGCCCCGACGCGGTCGCCCCAGCCCAGCAGCTCAGCCGCGTGAATCGTCGCCGCCTGAATCGCCTCGAGCGGCGTCATCCCGTAGCGCACCATCAGGGCGAACTGCCGGGCATTCTCGCCGTGGGGGAAAACGCCGGCATCTGTGCCGAAGACAAGACGGGCGCCGCCGCGGTGAGCGCGGGCAAAGTGCTGCGGGCGAACGTCCGCCATGCTGCGGGACTTTTCGATTGATTCCGGCAAGATGCCGACTTCGGCACCGCGTTCGATGATGAAGAAGGTGGTGTAGAGGTTCACCACTAGCGCCGTGCCGTGCTGGCGCGCCAGCGCAATCCCCTCCTCATCAATCAGGCTGGCGTGCTCGATCGAGTCCACCCCGGCGCGAATCGCCGTCTTGATCCCCTCCGCCCCGTGCGCGTGCGCCGCCACCCGCCGCCCGAGCTGATGCGCCTCCTCCACAATCGCCCGCATCTCCTCCAGCGTGTACTGCTGCGTCCCGGGCTCATCGCCCTTGGAGAGCACCCCGCCCGTGGCGCAGAACTTGATCAGGTCGGCGCCGTACTTGATGACCTCGCGCACCTTCTGCCGCACCGCCCAGGGACCGTCGGCGACACCCTCGGCGCGGTGGGCGTACTCGGCCGGCAGCAGGTTGTCATCGCAGTGGCCGCCAGTGATGCCGAGCGCCGGGCCGGAGGCCAGCATCCGCGGGCCGGGGATGTCACCTTCGCTGATGGCCTCGCGCAGCGCCACGTCGGCGTAGCCCTCGCCGCTCACGTCCCGCACCGTCGTGAAGCCAGCCTCGAGCGTGCGCCGGGCGTTGGCCGCGCCGTGGAGCGCCTGGCGGGGCACCGAGAGCCCCAGGCTGCGGTAGCCGTGGTAGCGGTGGTCGCTGGTCAGGTGGGTATGGGCGTCAATCAGGCCGGGGAGCACGGTGGCGCGGCTGAGGTCAATGACCGTGGCGTCAGCGCGAATCCGAACCTCGGCGGCGGGCGCCACCCGCTCAATGCGCTCCCCACGAATCACAATCACCTGCTCGGTGAGCACCCACCCCGCCCGCACATCGAGCACCTTCCCCGCCTTCACGTAAACGATCGGTGCCTCTTCGGCGGAAGCCGACCCGCAGACCAGAATGACCGCCAGCAGGAACAATTTTGCGCGACGCATATCCCCTCTCAAAAAGAAGGCGGCCCCGAGCGGGCCGCCCATCCGGTCAACTCCAGAGTAGAGATTAGAAGCGGAAGACGAAACCAAGCTGGATGTCACGGGAGCGCCGGGCCTGGGAGTTCGACAGGAAGGTGTCGTTCAGAGTCCAGACCATGGCTTCCACTTGAGGCGTGGCGGGATCGTCGCCGAAGCTTACGTTGTAGAGGACCTGGTCGCAGAAGCAGAGGAATTGCGGATGGTTGAAAACGTTGAAGACCTGGAAGCGGAACTGGGCACTGTATTTTTCCTTGAAAGTGAACTTCTTGTAGATGCTGAGATCGAAGTTCTTGCGGTCGGGGCCGCGGAAGCTGCCGCGGGAGAGGAAGGGAACGCGGTCGCCATCGCCGAACGCCGTAGTGGCGTTGTCATTGTTTATATCGGCATCGGCGACCGGGGTAACCGCCAGCGCGCTATAGAGGGTCACGATGCCCCCGAAGCTCCAGCCATCCACCAGCCACCGCGCCGCTCCGGTATGGCCGCTCCACGGCTCCCAAATCCAGTGGGCGACGAAGGCGTGGCGGCGGTCGAGCCGGGAGAGCCCGCGGTCGAGGCTGGCGACGTTCTGGTCAAACAGGTCGGAGAAGAAGGTGCCGCTGCTGCTCAAACCGTTGCCGATGGTGTCAATGGTCTTGGAGAGCGTATAGCTGACGCCGAAGGTCAAGCCCTTGCGGAACCTCCGTTGCAGTTGGATGGCGGCTGCATGATAGATGGAGCTGGACGCACTTTCGTTGGCCAAGATGCGCCGGAAGCGCCCGTCGGGAACATTCTGGCGGACGCCGCTGACGACTGAGTTGGCCCGATAATCCGGCACGAGAATAAAGAAATCCGCCCCGCCGTTCGGGTCCTGGACTCGCGTCAGGCGGGCATTGGCCTCCGCGAACGCGCGCGACAGCACGTTCACGTTGCGGTTGCGTGGCAGGTTGGTTCCCTTCGTAACCAAGTAGGCCACGGAAACGCTCGTCTCCGGCGCAAATTCCCACTGGATTTCCAGGTTGCCATGCTGGGCGTAGCCGTTGACGCGATCCGGGGAGAGGTAGTTGATGTTAGAAAACGCGTCGGTGCAAGCCGGCGGCGTAGGGCAAGTAGCGCCTAGGGGAGCGGTCAAGGCGGGAGGCACCTGGGGCAGGAGCGGATCCAAAGCCAGGGGGTTGAACTGGACGTTGACCGTGTTGTCGAGCTGGCTGCCGCTCAGGAATTGGTTAAAGGAGAAGGCATTGTTAGCGGTGAGGGCGTTCGAAACATCGAGGTGGTTGGTGCGAATGTAAAAGATGCCGTAGCCCGCCCGGAGGAGCAATTTTTCCCTCAACGCCCAGGCGAATCCAATGCGCGGCGCCCAGTTGTTCTTGTCTTCCGGGATGATGGCAGTGGGGTTGAGGCCCGGGCAGGGGGCGCCGGCTGCGAGCGAGATGGGGATCAACGTGTCCGCGTCCACACAGACGGCGGGGTTGGGCAGGATGGGGTTGGTTAGTTGCTGATACTCATAGCGCAGTCCCAGGAAAAAGGTAAAGCGCGGGTGCAGGCGGATGGTGTCCTGGACATAGAAACCGTAATCCTTCGTGCTCTGTCGGGAGCGATTCAACCCGAAGCGCTGGTTGTAACCCCCCGACGAAATCAGGAATGTTAGGTCGGTGGGCGACCGTGAGCCGGCCGTGGGGGTGCAGGGTACCGTTTGGCAGCCAAAGCCAAAGTAGTCGCGGCCGGCGTTGAAGCTGACGGTTTCGCGGATGAAGTCGCGCGCCGCTTCAATGAACTCTCCGGCGGAGGCAAAGGAGTAGGTCCCGTTGAAGGTACCGGGGAAGAAGTTGTCGTCCACGGTGCGCATGATGTCGAAACCGAACTTGATCTCGTGGCGTCCCTTGAGGATGGCCATATTGTCTTGGATTTGGTCGCGATCCTCGTGGTTGAAGCGGGGGAGCGAGGTGCGTCCACCAAAGGCAAAGCCCTGGAAGGAAAGCCCGGCCGAACCCAGGGCATTGGTGCCAAAGTTGTCGTCATCCCGGGCGTGCTGATAGCGCACTTCGTTCACCCAGGCAGGGCCAAAGACGCTGTTCAGCGAGAGCAGCACGGAGTCCGACAGTCCCCGGTTTGGGCCATCGGAGGAGGCGTTGTCATCGGTGGTTTCGTTGGTTTGGACGCCGTTGGGAGCGGAGCGGAAACGCTGCAGGTTGTAGCTGAAGTTGAAGGTGTGGCTGGGGTGCACCAGCCAGGTGGCCTTGACAAAGCCCACCTTTTGATCGGGGCGGCGCGCGAGGTCGCGCTGGATGTTGGTGAACGTGCGGCCGGGGAAGGGATTGATGGTCATCACCGTCCCGGCCGGCGTGGTAAAGGTTTGGTCGAGGAAAGAGGTATCGCCCAGGAAGAAGGCGCGGGCAAAAGCCCAATTCAAGAACGCCTGATGGATGATGGCACTTTCGGTGGCGCTAAATGGCGCGCCGATGTTTGTACTTCCCGTGCCGTCCACCCCGTCGAGAAATCCGTTGGCGCCCGTGGCACAGGGGGCCGTAACGTCCACGCAGATGTTGAAGAAGTTGAGCGGGTTGAAGGCCAACTCGCCTTGGATGTCGGGCGGCAGCACCACGGTCACCGGGTCGGTCCGTTCCTGCTGGTCGTAGTTCACAAAAAAGAAAAGTTTATCTTTCTTGATGGGCCCCCCCAGCGTGCCGCCGAACTGGTGGCGGGTGCGGCTGGGTTCCTCTAACCCGGGCGTAGCATTCACGAAAAAGGGGGCGGCGCCGAGGGAGGAGTCGCGCAGGTAGTACCAGGCGGAGCCGTGCCATTCGTTGGTGCCACTGCGCGTAATGGCGTTGACGATGCCGCCCGCGGCGCGGCCGAACTCGGCCGAGAAGTTGTTGTTGGCCACGCGGAACTCCTGCACCGTCTCCATGCTGAACTGGAAGGGGGCGCGGGTGCGGCCACGAATCTCGGCAAAAAAGGCGTTGTTGTTGTCGGCGCCGTCCACCTGCACGTTGTTGAAAACGCCTTCAATGCCGCCAAAGGTGACGGTGTCGGAATCGTCGAACTCCGCATCGGGAATGACCCCGGGGGTGAGCAGGGTCAATTCCGTCCAGCCGCGGTTGTTGACCGGGATTTCTTGCAGCACGGCGCGATCAATCACCGTCGATTGGCCGGTGCGGGTGGGTTCAAGAATCGGCGCCGCCTCGGTCACTACCACTTCTGTTTTGACCGCACTGAGCTCCAGGTTGACATCAAGGGTCAAGCGGTCGCCCACGCGCACGACAATCCCGCCGCGCTTGAGGTCGGCAAATCCTTCTCGGACGAAGGTCAGTTCATACCGGCCCGTCGGCACGTTGAGGAAGGCGTAGTGGCCACCGTCATCGCTGGTGGCGCTCCGGGTAATGCCCGTTTCCACATGAACCAGACTCACCTGGGCGCCCGGCACGACGGCGCCACTGGGGTCGTAGACGTAGCCTTCGATGTTGCCGGTGGTCGCCTGGGCCCAGCCCAGGGAGGGAACGACAAGACAGAGCACCGTAGCCAGCAGGCCGAGCGCCACCCGGCGCGCCAACACCTCTCCCCCAAAGCAGGAGTTCATGGTTATTCCCCCCTTCGTGCAATCCTCACGCGCATGCGGACTGCGTTTTCCGTTGACCGAGGCGCTAATAAAGCACAGCCCCCTGGCCAATGCAAGAAAAAAATCACCTGGCCGGACGGCAGCCGCAGCTTGCCTTGGGCGGGCAAGCGGGTTAGAGTTAGCGGCTCGATTCCTGCCGGGGAGAACAGGCCAGGTGGCTCGCGCCAAAACCGACCGAGGCGTAAAAGTCTTGCTGCGCGGCTCGCAAATCCGCCGGCGCGTCCGCGAGCTAGCGCGTGAGATGGAGCGTGACTACAAGGGCGAGGCCGTCCACCTGATCTGCATCCTGAAGGGTGCCTGCGTGTTTCTGGCCGATTTGCTGCGCGAGTTGAAGCTGCCGGTCTCGGTCGATTTCATCGCCGTTTCCAGCTACGGCAAAGGCAGCCTGCCCTCGGGCGAAGTCCGCATCACCAAAGACCTCGACCATAGCGTCGAGGGCTTGAACGTCATCATCGTCGAAGACATTCTCGACACCGGGCTGACCCTGAACTACCTCTACCGCATCCTCGAGTCCCGCAAGCCGCGTTCGCTGCGCATCGCCACCCTGCTCGACAAACCGGCCCGCCGGGTGAAGGAGGTCAAGGTGGACTACGTCGGCTTCCAGATCCCGGACAAGTTCGTCGTCGGCTACGGGCTCGACTACGGCGAGCGCTATCGCAACCTGCCCGATGTCTGTGTCCTCTCCTCTGTCGAGAGCTAGAATGCCCAAGCGCGTCCTGACCGCGGCTGACATTGAGGCGCTGCCCGCGGGCGGCGAGGTGGTGGTGCCGCGCAGCGCGGTGGTCACCGACCAGGCCCGCGAAGTCGCCCGCGAGCGCGGCGTGCGCATTCGCATCGAGGGAGCGGTGGACGCGCCCGGGGCCAGCCAGCACCGCCCGGTGGCCCTCGCCGCTGACCACGCGGGCTACGAGTTGAAAGAGCACCTGAAGAAGTTTCTGCTCGAAGCCGGCTACGAGGTGCGCGACCTGGGTACGGATTCGACCGCGCCGGTGGACTACCCCGACTTCGCCGCGGCTGTCGCGCGCGCCGTCGCCTCCGGCGCGGCCTGGCGCGGCATCGCGATCGATGCCGCCGGCATCGGCTCCACCATCGCCGCCAACAAAGTCCCCGGCGCCCGCGCCGCCCTCTGCTACGACCGCACCACGGCCCGCAACAGCCGCGAGCACAACGACGCCAACATCCTGGCTCTGGGTGCGCGCTTGCTGACGCCGGAGACGGCGCGCGACATTGTGGCTGCCTGGCTCGAAACGCCCTTTGCCGGCGGGCGCCACCAGCGCCGGTTGGACAAAATCGCCGCCCTGGAGCCGCCGAAGCTCGCCCCATGACGCCGCCGCTGACCGAGCAGCAGGTCGAACAGTTGATCGAAACCATTACGCGGGAAATCTTCTGCTACCTCGGCGACCGGCAGTTGTGCGAGCTGCGCGGCCTGCAGATTGATGAGATCGTCTGCCCGGGCTGCGACTCGCGCTGCGTAGAGACCTGCGCGGAGAAAGCCCGCCGCGTCCTGGCCGCCGGCGCCGATCGGCTGACGGCCGGCCCGGGCGTCTCGCAGGTGCCGGCCGACATCGCAGGGTTGATTGACCACACGCTGCTGCGCCCCGAGGCCAGCCGCGCCGATATCCTCCGGCTCTGCGAGGAGGCGC
>JACPRL010000106.1 GCA_016189965.1 Acidobacteriota bacterium
GTCTGGCGACCTCCGCGACGGCCTACGGCAGTGAGGTAGCTAGGGCAGACAGCGCGTTTATGTCGGGGCTGAAGCCCCGACCCGCCAAACGCATTGGAGGAAGTTTATTGCGGAATCTCACTCTTGCAGATCGCTTCCATTTTTCTGATAAACCTGCGGCGATAACCCCACGGTGGTTTCTTGAGTAGAAGATCACGTTGGTAGTCTTCCAATTCGCGCAAGAGAGCTTTGTGGAACATAGACCGATTAACTATGTATGCTTTCCTGTCTCGCCTCTTCAGAAGCGGCAGTTTTCTTCCGCGGTGAATGAGCCACCCTCCGGTCGTGTCTGCATGGTGAACAAGGCGCGAGCGGACGTGCTTGTAGAAATGGTTGGCCCGACCCTTTTTGCGAAACACCTTGAAGTGTTTAGCATTCCGCAAGAAGCGAATGAAGACGTTTCTAGTTTCGTTTCTTGTGTTAGGTTTGCCTTCCTTGAATGCTTGGAGTGTTTCGGCAAGTAGGCAGTCAAGGGCTAGCACAACGAAACCCGAGTACTTGTATTTTTCAACCCTACGAATCCATCGAAGAAACCTTCCTTCAATTCGGTCGTGAAAGATTTGGACAGCCTTTCGCCAAGAGTTGTTATCGCTCTTGGGAGTTAGCGCCAGATTCCAATAGTCTTGCGTTGAAAAGCGAGGGGAGATTTTCATTCTGACAGTTTAGAAGCGACTAACCTTTTATGACGCCCATCGGTTTGAGACGAGCGACTTTCTTGGAGATGCCGGCCTGGTGGACGACTTCGATGACTTCGTCCACATCCTTGTAAGCTTCGGGAATTTCCTCCGCGATGCCGTCGCGGCTCTGCGACTTGACGTAGATGCCCTGCTCTTCGAGCCGCTGCCGCGCCGTCCGCGCCGCTTCGCTCTTCTTCGCCTGCGTGCGGCTCATCTGCCGGCCGGCGCCGTGGCAGACGGTGCCGAAGGTCTCCTGCATCGCGCCCTCCGTGCCGACCAGCACCCAGCTCGCTGTGCCCATCGAGCCGGGAATCAGCACCGGCTGGCCGACGGCGCGGTAGGCCGCGGGTACTTCGGCGCGGCCGGGGGCAAAGGCGCGCGTGGCGCCCTTGCGGTGCACGAGCACTTCGCGCTCTTCGCCGTCGATCGTGTAGCGCTCGCGCTTGGCGATGTTGTGCGCGATGTCGTAGACCGCGCGCACTTCCGTCTCCGGCCCGAACAGGCGCTCGACGGCCTTGCGGGTGAAATGCGCGATGGCCTGGCGGTTCGCCCAGGCAAAGTTCGCCGCTGCGTTCATTGCCCCGAGGTAGCTCCGCCCTTCGGGCGAGTTGATGGGCACGCAGGCCAGTTGCCGGTCGGGCAGCTCGATGCTGTAGCGCTGCATGGCCGCGCCCATCTCCTTCAGGTAGTCGGTGCAGACCTGGTGGCCGAGGCCGCGCGAGCCGCAGTGGATGAGCACGACCACCTGGCCTTCGCGCAGGCCGAGCGCCCGGGCCGCGTCGGCGTCAACAATCTTCTCGACATACTGCACCTCGAGGAAGTGATTCCCGGAGCCGAGTGTGCCCAGCTGGGGCGCGCCGCGCTGCTTGGCGTGGCGCGAGACCTTGTCCGGGTCGGCGCCGGCCAGCGCGCCCTCGGCCTCGCAGTGCTCGACGTCGGCCGGCGCGCCCAGCCCGCGCTCTTCAACCACCCAGCGCGCCCCGCGCGCGAGCACCTGGTCAATCTCCTTCGGCGAGCAGGGCACCGGCCCCGCGGTGCCAGTGCCGCAAGGGACGTCGCGGAAGAGCTGGTGGACGAGCTCCTTGATGCGCGGGGCGACTTCTTCGCGCCGCAGCGAGGTGCCCAGCAGGCGCACTCCGCAGTTGATGTCAAAGCCCACGCCGCCCGGCGACACCACGCCTGTGCGCGCGTCGGTGGCCGCCACGCCGCCGATGGGGAAGCCGTAGCCCTGGTGGATGTCCGGCATGGCCAGCGAGCGCCCGACGATGCCTGGCAGGCAGGCGACGTTGATGGCCTGCTCGAGCGAAAGGTCGTTCAGGATCTGCCGCAGCAGCTTCTCGTTGGCGTAGATGAGCGCCTCGGTGCGCATCCCGGGCTTGGTGCTCTTCGGGATGAGGTAGCGATAGTCGTCGATCTTTTTCAGTTGTTCGAATTCGAGCTTCATGGTCTTTCGGGCGAAAAAACAAAAGGCGGCTGGGACTCGCCCTCCCCGTGGAGTCCCGCCGCCCGAAGAATTCCGCTTGGCGCGCTGCGCTTAGCTGGCCGTCTTCTTCTTGAACCAGTCGGCGTTAATCTGCGTGTAGTTCGACCACTTCTCCGGCAGGTCTTCGAGCACAAAAATGGCGGTCACCGGGCAGACGGGCACGCAGGCGCCGCAGTCGATGCACTCGTCGGGGTTGATGTAGAGCTGCGTCTCGGATTCAAACTCCGCTTCATCCTTGCGGGGATGAATGCAATCGACCGGGCAGACGTCCACGCAGGCGGTGTCCTTGGTGCCGATGCACGGCTCTGCAATCACGTAGGCCATTCGCTCACTCTCCTCACTGTCCCCGGCTCAAACCGCTGGGCGAGATGCAGTTCCGCCGTCCCCCGGCCCAGGGTTCACTCTTTTTCTAGCACGAACGTTGCCCCGCTGCAAGAGCGACCAGCCGGCCATCCAGTATAGCCACCTCCCGCCGCGGCTGTCAAAAACCTCCCCGCCGCGCCAATGCAGTGTCCCCAGTTTGAGTTCAACCCAGCGGCTCCCGCCGCTGGGCGCTCTGTGGCAGGAGCCACAGGGTTGAACGTAGTTCGAGGGGCGCGGCACGCGCGGCTAGGTCCGCGGGAAGCGCCGCAGCACGGCTTCGATCTCTTCCCACGCCGGCCGCTCCTCGGCGTTCTCCGCCACGGCGATGAAGTAGGCGATGCCGTACTTGTCGTGCACGATGAGCGCCGGTTCGACCTGCGCCGGGCGCAGCCAGCGCTTGGCGAGCAAGCCGTAGCGCTCCGCCACCGCGCTCCCCGGGTCGCTCAGCAGCGGGAAGGGGAGCGCGAGTTCATGATGGAGGCGCGCCAACTCGGCCACCGGCTCGGGCGCGATGCCCATGATGACAGTCTTGAAGGCGCGCGCCTTCGCTGCCTGCTGGCCGAGCTCCTGGCAGTAGGTTCGGCAGCGCGGGTTGGCGGCGCTCGCGAGAAAATAGACGATGGCGTGCGTGTGGCCGGTGTAGTGGTGCTGAGCCACAATGCTGTCGTCGTGCGCCGTCAGCTTGTAGGAGGGCGTCTTCTGCAGGTAGCGCAGCGTTTTGGTCTCCGCGCGCACGGCCTCAGCTCCACACCGCGCGGGCCAGCGTGGCCAGCGTCAGCGGCTCGCCGTAGAGGAAAGCGCGGGCCGCGACCCCGCAGACCAGCCGCGAGCGGAAAATCAGCCCGATACGGTCCACCGTCTGCTCACGGTGCTCGCCGCCGGGCAAGTCGCGCAGGTAGCCGCCCAACCGCGCCCGCCACAGCGTTTGGAAGCGCGCGAGCTCTTCTTCCAGGTGGCCGCGGCGCAGCCCGCGGTCAATCAGCTCGACCGCCAGCAGCGCCGTCTCCATCGCCGGGTAGATGCCCTCGCCGGTCGAGCCGGAAACGAACCCGCCCGCGTCGCCCACCAGCACCACCGGCCCGCGCACGAGCGGGCCGCCCTTGTTGACCGCGCCGGCCGGGTCGAGGTCATAGTAGGGCTTCTGCGGCGCGAGGTCGGCCGGCAGAAGGTGGCGCTCTTGGCAGACGTGAAAAAATTTCCGGTAGGGGTCCTGGATGCGCTCGCCGGGGCCGAGCCGGCCGCCGAGGCCGACGCAGAGGTGGTCGCGCTTGGGGAAAATCCAGCCGTAGCCCACCAAGCCGTCGAAGCGCAGCGCCACCAGCAGCGGCCGCCGGTCCGAATAGCGCCGGGCAATCTCCTCGGCGGAATAGGGCAGGTCTTCGTTGGCGCACAGCACGTATTCATTCGCCTTCCAGCCGCGCCGCAGCCCGCTCAGGTAGGCCACGCGGCTGTGCGCGCCGTCGGCTCCGATGAGCGTCCGGCCGCGGAACTCGTCGCCGTTCTCGAGGCGAATCGTCACGCCGCCGTTCTCGAAACTCAGCGCCGCCAGCCCGCTCCCCTCGCGGAAGTCGGCCCCGGCGCTGACGGCGATGTCCTTCAGCCCGTTGTCAAAACGGCTGCGCAGCGAGAGGTAGCCCGACGGGCGGCGCTCGCTCCAGCGCGCCTGGCGGGCCAACCGCTCGTCGAGAAACGTGATGCCGTGGAAGGCGGAGTCGACCAGCTCGGCGCGGTGCGGCTCCAGATCAGGGAAGCGCTCGAAGGCCAGCCGGTTGATCCAACTGGCGCAGGTCTTGTGCCGCGGGAAGCGGGCTTTGTCCACCAGCAACGTGTGGTAGCCGGCCTCGGCCGCCAGCTTGGCCGCCGTCGAGCCCGCCGGCCCGGCGCCGATGACTACTACGTCATAGTTCTTGACCATCGCCTCAGCCAGCTTCTCCCGCCAGACGAGCCGAGCACCATAGCACACGCATCAGACCCCATCAATCCGCGCCCCCTTGATGCTGCTGCGTTGCGGCTTCGGGCAGCCGGCGGGTAGAATGGCTTCCTTCCTTTCGAGTCGCACCTTCAAGGAGGAGAGCGCCGTGGACACACGCGGAGTCAAGCTGACCTGGCTGGGGCATGGCACCTTCAAGGCCGAGACGCAGGGCAAGACGGTGCTGATCGACCCGTGGGTCGAGGGCAACCCCGCCTGCCCGGCGAAGCTCAAGTTCTTCGACCGCATTGACACGATGCTCATCACCCACGGCCACTTCGACCACATCGCCGACGCCGTCGCCCTGGCCAAGAAGCACAAGCCCGCGGTGGTCGCCATCTGGGAAACCTGCCAGTGGCTGGCCTCCAAGGGTGTTGAGAATCTCGTTGACATGAACAAGGGCGGCACGGTTAAGGTCGGCGATCTGCTGGTGACGATGGTGCATGCCGATCACAGTTGCGGCATCCTCGACGACGGCAGAATCATCTACGGCGGCGACCCCTGCGGCTACGTCGTCCGCTTCCCCGGCGGCCTCACCCTCTATCACGCTGGCGATACCAACGTCTTCGGCGATATGAAAATCATCGCTGAGCTCTATCAGCCGTCGCTCGCCTGCCTGCCTATCGGCGACCACTACACCATGAGCCCCCGCGAGGCCGCTTACGCTCTGCGCCTGCTCGGCGTCAAAGCCGTCATCCCCATGCATTACGGTACCTTCCCCATCCTCACCGGCACCCCCGACGCCCTGCGCCAGATGACGAAAGACATCCCGGGACTCGAAATCATCGCCCTCAA
>JACPRL010000107.1 GCA_016189965.1 Acidobacteriota bacterium
CCGAGCGACCTGCATCCGCCGCCGGCTGCGCCGCGCCGGCATCAATGTCGAACAGCGCGAAAGCTGGTTCTACGAACTCAATCCGAAGGCGTTCGATCGCTGGGCCTGACCCATGCCCGCCGCACTCCGTGCCGGGCGCTGACTCGCGCGCGCCATGCTCGAAGCGGTGCCGAAGAAGTTCCTAAAAGAAAAGCCGAGGAAGCCCACGGTGGCCGAAGAGGTGGCGCTGCTGGCCGCCGATGAGAAGCGTGAGCTGGTGACGCCCGCGCTGGCGGCGCGTCTGCTCGGCAAGTCCACTGACACCATTTACCGCTGGCTGAACGAAGGCCGGCTCGCCGGCCGCAAGGTGGGCGGCACTTGGGCGATCTACAAAGACTCGGTGATCGAAGAATGGAACGCCGGCCGCGTCGAACGCGAGTGAGGGGTGGCCGCCGCGGCGACCCTACTCCAGCGCAATGTGGGTGTCGGTATGCTCGACGCCGGGGATTTTCGAGATCTCGTTAAACACCAGGTCGTTCAGCGCGCGCTCGTTGCGCACCTCGACGACGGCGATGATGTCAGGCGTGCCCCAGCAGGGGTCGCACTGGCTGACGCCCTTCAGGCTGGCCAGTTGCTTGGCGACTTCCTTGGCTTTGCCGGCTTTGACGTCGACGAAGACGTAGGCGCGCATCGGGATGCTCCTCGCGGGCGTTAGTCTATCGCAAGCGGAAGCCCGGGGTACATACTAGGGCGCAGGCAGTCGCGGCCCGCTAATCGCTGTGCGGCGGCAATACCTCGCCGCCCGGCGCCTCGGGTTTCTCCCCCTCAGCGCGCGTCGGACTGGTGCCGGACTCGGTGCGCCGGCCGGGGAAATGCACCGCCACCCCGATCCAGTGGCCGTTGGTGGTCTGCGGCTCGGTGCGCAGGACGTAGCCGCGCAGGCGAAACTCCGCCGGGATGAATGGTGTCGGGGCACCCGGACGCACCACTTTGGCGGTGGCCCCGACCTGGAGTGGGATGGAAATCTCCACCGGCTGATGCGGCGCGTAGCTGCGCGGGCTCAGGAAGTACGCCCCCAGCATGCTGATGTTTTCCAGCCGCCCCACCTCGCGCACCACCACACCGTCCTGCCGCGTCTCGACCTCAACGGGGAGCTGAACGGGCGTGCGCTGGCTGATGCGCGGGCGGCGGTTGCCGAGCTGGATGCCCTCCCGACTGACATCCAGTTGCATCCCTTCGGTGGCCGACCAAGTCTGCGGGAAGGCTTGGCGGGCCTGCTCGAGGATGTCGTCGAGCTCTTCGTCGCTGTGCAGCGGCTCGTGGTGGAACAGCACCAAGTGACGGACTTCCGCGGCGCGCGCCATCCGCACGGCGGCGTCCCAGGAGCCATGGCCCCAGCCGGCTTTCTGAGCGCCGAGCTGCTCCGGGCGGTACTGGGCATCGGCAATGAGCAGGTCGGCGCCGCGGGCGAACTGCCGCAGGGCGCGGTCGATGTCAGCGTCGCCCGGTTCGTGGTCGCTGGCATAGACCACAGAAACCCCACCGTGCTCGAGCCGGTAGGCCAGCGAACCCTGCGGGTGGTTGAGCAAGCAGGTGCGGACGCGGACCGGCCCGAGGGTGAAGTCGCTCTTGACGTCGAGCTCCTGCGTGGGGTAGTCCGCCTTCAGGGCGCTGGTGGTAACGGGAAAGAACGGCCCGTGGAAAAGCGCCTGCAGGATGTCTTGGAGGCTGACAAAGTCAGCTCCCTGCGGCCGCGGACCGAAGATGTGGATGGCGTTGCCTTGGAAGTAGAGCGGCTCAAAGAAGGGCAAGCCCTGCACGTGGTCCCAATGATAGTGGGAGAAGAGCAAAGCGGCTTGTAGACCGTTCGGCGGGCTTTCCAGGCAGAGCTGGTGGCCGAGGTCGCGGATGCCGGTGCCGGCATCGAGAATGATGAGTTGCTCGCCCGCCCGCACTTCCACCGAGGGCGTATTGCCCCCGTAGCGCCAGGTGTGGAAGGCGGGAGTGGGTGTCGAACCGCGGACGCCCCAAAAGCTGATCTGCACGGTGCTCTCCTTCCCCCGCATCGTGGGGCCTCGCGGCCCCGCCCGGCCGCTTCGCCCGCTTACACCCCGACAGCGGCGCCCGCCCGTCGCTGACCAGCAAAACAGTGGAGGTGAATGCAGCCGCAATTATAGGGAGCGACTCGAAACAAGTCAAGCTCCCGCTCCGGCAGCCGCCGAGCGTCGCCGCGCCGCCTAGGGCTTCATCCGCGGGTCGGCCGGGCCGGCCCCGTCGCTGCGATGCACGTGGCTGACGGCTTGCGGGTACTTCACCTGCCCGTTGGGCGCCACGGCCCCGTGCGGCCACCACAGGTGGAAGATGATGCCGTCGGTCTGCGCGGCCGCTTCGGCGATTTTCCGGGCTTCCTCCTCGGAGACGTCGTGGACCTTGACGCGGCCGCTGGCGATTTCGAGCGCATGGTCGTGGTAGTGCTTGTTCCAGATGTCGAGCCGCACGTTCGGCCGCGTCACCGACTTGGCGATGAAGTATTCGACCTGTACCAGCAGCGCGTTCGGCTCGGTCGATTCGTAAATCAGGCACTCCAGCACTTCCGGCTTCACCGCCTTGCAGTAGTGGTGGTAGGGGCCCATGACCACGCCTTCCACCACGTGCGGCGCGGTCACGTGGATCGTGTGGCCTTGGGCGGGCGAGGTTGGCTTCATCTCCTCGGCCGGCGTCAGCGCGCCAAAGCCAAAACAAACACCCAGCACAAACAGGCCGACTCCCCAGAATTTTCCTCTCATCTCTGCCCCCCTTGAAGAATTCCCATCCGGGTTGTGGCCGCTATATAACGAAAGCCTCAGAGGATTGTCAACGAGGCGGTATGGCCGGGCGGGCACGCCCGCCCGAGGCGCACCCGCGGCGGGCGGATGCCGATTGGGGTTTGGCGAGGCGCGCCAGGTGGCCGTTCAGGGCGCGGGTGTGAGCTCCGAGAACCTTGTGCAGGGACTCGACGCGGCGGGCGACGTGGTTCAACAGCACGTCCTGCTCGCGCTGGAAGGTGTTCTCGCGGGTGACGAGCTGCTCGACCGCATGGGCCAAGTTCTGCAGCGCCAGCGCCGTCTCCTGCTGCGCGTCGATCAATCGTGGCGCGTAGCGGTCCGCCAGTAGGTAGAGAAAAGAAAACAGCAGCAGCAGGATGACGAACTGCGGCCCCCAGGCCACCACCACGCGCTCCAGGAGCAGTTGCGCCAGCTCGGGCCGCTGCTCGAGCAGAAAGAAGGCGAGCGCCAGCAAGCCACCCGCGCCGCCGGCGAGCGTCGCTTTGAGATACCGGCGCCCTGGCGGAGGGTCCGTGGGCGACGGCGCCGGTGCCGCGGGCTGGCTCGATTCTTCGCTCACGGGCGATGCGAAGACGGCGGGTTGGACGCGGCCTGGCCCTCGCGCAACCGGCGGAGAGCTTCCTCCGGGCTGAGGGCAATCTTGACCGCGTCGAAATCCACCGGGTCATCGTCCTTCAGTGCCGCCACGGCGGCCAGCACCATCTGCGCGATGAGCTGCAGCAGCTCTGCCCAACTGACTACGTCGCGTTTTGTTACTGCCATTCGTGACTCCTTTCTCAATGTCTGTCATTCTGAGCGAAGCGAAGAATCCCCTTGAGAGGAATCACAAGCGTCGCGCCGGGTCAGTCCGCGCGGCCGGCCGACGGGGGGCGCGGCGGGTTGGTCTCGCTGACGGCCGCGCGTTCGAACGTCTCCAGCAGTACCCGCAGGTCGGCCAGCAGCACCGGTAGCTCGGCCAGCGCGGCCGTCACCTGGCGCTCGATTCGCTCCAGGGCGTCGCGGGCGTCCGCCCCGCCGGCACGGCGAATTTGCTGGTAGGTTTTCATCAGATCGGCGGCCAGCGTGTGGGCGGCGATGAAGCGGTTGCCGGCCACGGCGAAGCGGTCCCACTGCTCTTGCGTCAGCCGCCCGGCGAGAAAGGCTCGAGCAGCGTGCTCCTGCAAGAGCTCGTATTCGACCTTAGCCACCTTGAGCGTGCGGTAGGCGTTGCGCTCGAAGTCGTCGCAGGCCGCCAGCCCCGCGCTCAAGGCCAGCAGCAAAAGAAAGAAAGCGAAGCGAATGTTTTTCACCTTCATCGTGGTCATCTCCTCAGGCAGACTGAAGTGAGAGCTCCTGACCAGGCGCCGTGCCGGCCTCCACGGCCACGTCGTACTGCGTCAGCCGGTAACGGCGAATGAGCACGGCGAGTTTGTGAGCGTAGCGCGGGTCGGTCGCGTAGCCGCAGCGCTGCAGCTCGACCGCAAAGGCTAAGGGGTTGGCCGCCACCGCTCGTGCCCGCGCGTAGCGCGGCCGGCTGAGAACGCGGGCGTAGTCTTCCAGGCACTGCTCGTAGCTCGCGTAGTGGGCAAACCGCGCCCGCTCCCGCTGCGGCTGGCCGCCACGATACTCGGTTGTGGGGTAGACGACGGCCTCGGAGGCGTTCGCGCCCGCGGAGGCTTTGATGCCGAAGAGATTCCGGTGGCGCCGCGCCAGCGCCGAGCAGCCCCAGTCGGATTCCAGGATGGCCTGCGCCAAGATCACCGAGGCCGGCAGGCCGGTGCGCCCCGCCAGCCCCTGGACCAACGGCGCCAGCTTCCACAAGAACCTGTGCTTCTTTTCCGTCATCCCTTCCTCAAGGCCTCACCGAGATTCCTCACCAAATCTCACCCGCTAGCTCCTGCCTTTTCAATCATTGGCCTGAAAAATGCGCCCCCCTCCCCCCGGGGGTCAAAACCATCTCCCTGATTCCAAACCACTTAAAGGGCGAGATTCCCTTCCTCTCTCGCTCATCTCCTTCATCCCTCACAACTTAGCAGGTGAGATTTCCTCGCCCCTACCTGCTTGCTCTTGTCTTTCCGATTTTCGATTTTCGAATTTCGATTTTCGTTACCCCACATACTCTGCGCCGCACCTAGCTCCTTTGACCCCGCTCCTCCCATGCCCCACTCTCCTCCCTGCAGCCTCCAGCCTCTAGCATCCAGCTTCCAGAAGTCTACGGTTTTTGCGGTTTTTGCGGTTTTTGCGGTTGTTTTTTTTCACGAGGGGGTTTTTCGGGCCAAAAAACCCCCTCTTCAGAGAATGAAAAACCGCAACTTCCGCAAAAACCGCAAAAACCGCATCCGCCTTTTCGCCATTTCTGGGGGACGGCGAGGAGCGGAAGTAGTAACCTGGGAGGAAGCTCCTATTCGCCGCGAAGCAACCTTTCCCACCCGCCGCGAATCCGTCTCAAGGACGCTATCCTCGAAAAGGAGGTGCGCCATGATACGGAAGGGACATTTCATACGTAGCAGGAAGCTTTGGGTTGCGGCTCTGGCACTCGCGTTGGTCGGCGCCTCGGTGGTCGGGGCGTCCTACCTGGTCAAGGCCGAGCCCCTGGTGGTTCCCGCCGGTACGGAACTGGCCGTGCGACTCACCACCAGTCTCAGCTCGAGAGCCAATGAGCCAGGCGACGACTTCACCGGGATACTGGATCACCCCGTGGTGGTGGAGGATAAGGTTGCCATCCCCGCCGGCGCGGAGGTCACCGGTACAGTCGTCGGTGCCGAGGCTTCCGGCCGCTTCAAGGGCACCGGGCGGTTGTTCCTGACCTTGACGGAGGTCGAGGTGGACGGCGAATCCTACGAGGTCGCCACCACCACCACCGGCCGCCGCGAAGGCAGCAAGCTGAAGCGCAACGTGCTCTTCATCGGCACCGGTGCCGGGCTGGGCACCTTGATCGGCGGGCTCGCCGGCGGCGGCAAGGGCGCCGCCATCGGCGCCGGCGTGGGCGCGGGCAGTGGCACCGCCACCGCCGCCCTCACCGGACAGCGGGACATCCGCTACCCGGCCGAAACCCTGCTGCGCTTCCGCCTGAAGGAAGACCTGCTCATCGAGCAGTAAGGCTTACGGAGCAGACACGGGGCCGGCTCTGGCCGGCCCCGCTGGTTTCGGGAAAGTTGCTTCGCCGCCCCAGATGGGCTAGTGTCGCGGAATGCCGCGCACGTCTCGCCAGCGACGCCCTACCGTCGGGCTGCTCTCGCCCCACCCGCTGGTGCTCGAGGAACTGCAGCACCTGCTCGGTGGCACGCGCTTCCACCTGCGCGCGCGCCGGCTCTTTCTGGGCCTGCCGCCCCAGACGCGGCGCCTGGCCATCCCCGCGGCCGATTTCTACGTGGTCGACGCGCAGGGACTGCGCACCGCCACCGAGGCGCTGGTGGCGGGCCTCGCCGAGCGCTTCCCCGCCGCGCGCGTCCTCGTTGTCGGCGAGCACCTCGACGAAGCCTTCGTCTTCCCCCTGCTGCGCCTGGGCGCCAAAGGACTGCTGAGCTACGCCGAGCTGCGCCAGCGGCTGCGCCGCGCCCTCGAAGTGGTGGCCGCCGGTGGCTTCTGGGTGCCGCGCACGCTGCTCTCACGCTTCGTGGACTCGATGCTGCTCGGCCTCCGCGGCCGCCGCAGCATGGCCGCGGCGGCCGGCCTCAGCGCGCGCGAACAGCAGGTCCTCGATGCCCTGCTCGAGAACCTCTCCAACAAAGAGATTGCCGGCAAGCTCCACCTCTCCGAGCGCACGGTCAAGTTCCACGTCTCGAACCTGCTCAGCAAGTTCGGCGTGCAGCGCCGCGCCGACCTCATCCTTGCCTGCCTGCAGGCCGGCGCCGCCGCACGCTGAACTGCTTGCCCAAGACAAAGGGTATTCACGGCAGACAGGAATGTCTGCCCCAGGGACTCCTGAATCTCGGGAGAGGCTAACCCTTGGCTTTCGCTTCGGCGATCAAGCGGTCGAATTCCGCTTCGCCGTGCAGGCAGGTGAGGTCGGGATCGCGGGCGATCCATTCGGCGTTGGCGTAGCCAGCGCGGATGGCTCTCTGCAGCAGCTCAAGAGCGTCTTGCTTTCGCTGCAGTAGGCCGTAAGCGCAGGCGGCGTTGTAGAGCACGTTGGCGTCGTTGGGGCGCAACGCCACCGCCTTCTGAATTTCGCTCGCCGCGGCCTCCGTCTGGCCCGCCGCCGCCAGGTCGCTGGCCAACAGGATGCGAGCGCGCACATCGTCAGGCACCTCTTGCAGGTGCTGCTGCAAGGCGCGCGTTTGGGCCTCCCGCAGCCGGCGCGACTGCTCGTTGTCACCCAGACGCTCCAACGCCATGATGTAGGGCACATAGACATTGTAGTCGGCGCCCGCGGCTTCGACGGCGCGCTCGGCCAGCTCGGCCGCCTCCTGCCAGCGGTCGGAGGTAAAGTAGGCCTGCCCCAGCGTCCAGTAGGCGCCCTCGCAGTCGGGCTTGCGCTCGATGGCCCGCCGGGCGTACTCGATGGATTCCTCCACCTTGCGCCGCACCCAGCAGAGCCGCGCCCGGGCCACCAGCGCTTCGGGCAGTTGCGGCTCGAGCGCCAGGGCGCGCTCGGAGGCCTCCAGGCCTTTCAGGCTCCAGCGCTCACCCTTGTCGTGCCAGTCGAGGATGAGCGCGCAGGCATAGCCGATGCCGGCGTAGGGCAAGGCAAACTTGGGGTCGAGGCCGATGGCGCGGTCGTAGAGCTCGATGGCGAACTCCAGGTCGGCCCGCGTGCCCCGGCGGGCGTAGCCGCGCCCGCGCAGGTAGAAGTCGTAGGCCTGCGAGTTCTCCGTCGGCTTGCGGGCGATGGCCCGCTCTTCCTGCGGGGAGAGCGTGATGCGCAGCGCCTCGGAGATCTTCCGCGCCAGCTCGTCCTGCAGCTCGAAGACGTCCTGCATCTCGCGGTCGTACCGCTCCGCCCACACGGTGTGCCCGGTGCGGGTTTCGACCAACTGGGCGCTGATGCGCAGGCGGGTGCCGGCCCGCCGCAAGCTCCCGCTCAGCACGTAGGTGGCGTTCAACTGCCGGCCCACCTCCGGCCCGGTCACCGACTCGTTGCGGAAGACCACCACGGCGGCCCGCGGGAACACCCGCAGGTGCTTGATCTTGGACAGCTCGGTGATCAGGTCTTCCGTGATGCCGTCGCGGAAGTACTCGTCCTCCTTGGCCGCGCTCAGGTTTTCGAAGTAAAGGACAGCCAGGGATTTTTCTGCTGCCGACGCCGGGGCCGCCAGCCGCTTGAGCGCCTGCACCACCTCGGCCATGGACTGCAAACGCTGCTGGGGCGATTTTTCCAGGCAGCGCCCCACCAACTCCTCCCACCCGGACGGAATGTCGGAGACAACCTGGCGCAAGGGGGTGAGAGGGTGGTGCAGGATGGCGTGGAGGGTATCAATCGAAGTCTCGCCGCGAAAGGGCAGGCGCCCTGCCAAGCATTCATAGAGCAGCACGCCGAAGGAGAAGACGTCGCTGCGCGCGTCCGCGGCTTCGCCCCGCAGTTGCTCGGGCGACATATAGGGGACGGTGCCGCCGGTGCTGGCCTGGGTGGCGGTGCGGGTGATGAAGCTCTCCTCGGTTTCGCCCCTCCCCCGCTGGCGGCCGGTGAGGAGCGCGATGCCGAAGTCGAGGATTTTGATCCAGCCGTTTGCGTCCACCATGATGTTGGCCGGCTTGATGTCCCGGTGGAGCACCCCGGCCTGGTGCGCTTCCTGGAGCCCTTCGGCGATCTGCCGGGCGACCTCGAGCAACGCCCCGGGCGCCACCGAGCCCCGCTGCAGCCGGCGCTTCAGGCTCTCCCCCTTCACCAGCTCCATGGCGATGAAGGGCGTCGCTTCGGTGTCGTTGACCTCGTAGACGGTGGCGATGTGGGGGTGGTTCAGGCGCGAGGCGGCCTGGGCTTCCTTGATCAGGCGCAGGCGCGCTTCGGCATCGGCGGCGAGGTCGGGCGGGAGGAACTTCAGCGCCACCTCGCGCTGCAGCTTCTCATCCACCGCGCGATAGACGGCGCCCATCCCGCCTTCGCCCAGCTTGGCGGTGATGCGATAGTGGGAGATGGTCTGGCCAATCATTCAGTGGAGCCCTGAGGGCGAGGCATCATACGGCGCGGGGGAGTCGAAGTCAACGCGAAAGGCCAGAAGCTGGCAGGTCTCTTTTCGTACAGTCCCGCGCCCCTGTACGAAAACTGTCCGGCTGACCAGTAGGCAAGCGCCGGCGGAGGGCGCTAGGCTGGCCACGGAAAGGGAAGGCAGGCCTGTGGGCTCCCTGCCGCTTGCCCGCAAGGGCAATCGGCGCTGCTCGCGGCAGGGAGCACAGGCTCACCGCACAACGGAACCGCCCCATCGCGAGTGGGCAGCAGCGTTTCGTGGAAAGGAGGGGGAGGAAAGGAGGCGCCCAGTGCGCCTGACCTTCTGGGGAACGCGGGGCTCGGTGCCCGCGCCCGCCCGCACCGCCTGGCGCTACGGCGGCAACACCGCCTGCATTGAAGTCCGCGCCGGCTCCCAACTCCTCATCCTCGACGCCGGCACCGGCATCCGCGAGCTGGGCCGGCAACTGGCGCGTGAATTCGGCGCCGCCGGCTTCCACGCCGACCTCCTCCTCAGCCACTACCACTGGGACCACATCCAGGGGCTGCCCTTCTTCGAGCCGCTCTACGCTGCCGGTAACACCGTGGCCATCTTCGGCCCGCCGCCCGCCCCGGGCGTGCCTTCCACACTGGCCGGCGTGCTCAACATTCTCTTCCACACCCCCTTCTTCCCCGTGGCGCTCGAGCAGCTCAAGACCGGCGCCACGCTGCGCGAGCTCGACTGGAAAAGCGATTTTTCGCTGGGCGAATTCCGCCTCCGCACCTGCCGCCTGCGCCACCCGCAAGGCGCGCTCGCTTACCGCCTCGAGCACGAAGATGCTTCCGTCGTCTACGCCACCGACCACGAGCCCGGCCATCCCAGCTACGACAAAGAGTTGATCCGGCTGGCCCGCCAGGCCGACCTGCTGATTGCCGACGCCCACTTCCTCCCCGAAGAGCTGCGCAACGGGAAGAAATCCTGGGGCCACGGCTCCTGGGAGTCGGCGGTGGAGCTGGCGCACGCGGCCGGCGTGCGCAACCTAGTGCTCTTCCACCACGAATCCTTCCGCAGCGACGAAGAGATCGAAGAGATCGTCGAGCGGGCCCGCCGGCGCTTCGAAGCCACCTGGGCGGCCTCCGACGGGCTGGTGGTGGCGGTCGAGCCCGGGCAGGTTGAAGTGGGCTCGCTGGCCGCCCGCCTGGGCCAGCGTGCCGCCCTGCACCTGCCCATTGAAGTGGTGACTCAGGAAAACGGCAAGATGCAGCGCGAAGAGGCGCAACTGGAGAACCTGAGCTTCTACGGCGCCTACATCCTGAGCCCGCGGCGGTTGGAGCCCAAGCAGCCGATAGAAGTCTCAATGTCGCTGCAAGCACCGCGCCCCAACGGCCAAGGATCGGCCTTAGCGCCTCCGGCCGAGAACAGATTCCACTTGCGGGGCTACGTGCTGCGCAGCGAGCCGGTGACGGTGGACAGCGGCTGGAACGGCATCGCGGTGCACTTCCCCGGCCTGCGGCCCACCTACCAGAGCGGGCGGCCCTTGCCCGCCCCCACGCGGGCGCCCGAACCGCCGCGGGTGTCCTGGTGGCAGAAGCTGGCCGGGCTGTGGCCGGTGGCGCGGCTGCGGAGCCAGTAGTGCTACTAGCAACCCGCAGCGTGCGGCGCGCATCTAGGGGTAACTATGTAGCGCGAATCCAAAGCGAAGGGAGGGTTGCCATGGACGATAGCAGCCAGGAAACGAACCAGCAGGGAAAGCAGAACACGCGTGTCTATGTTCTCATCGCGGTGCTGGCCTTGTTTGCACTGGGGCTGGGCTACAGCGTTTACGCCCACCATCAACTCCGCCAGCAGTCTGCCGCTCAAACCGAAGCGCTGCGCACGCAGGTGGCGCAGTTGGAGAGCCAGGTGGGAGTGCTCGACGACCGCTACGCCGATCTGCGCGGCGAACTGACGGTGACGGCGGAGAAACTCGGCCTGACCGAGCAGCAACTGAGCCGCGCCCGCGCCGTGGCGCAGCAGCTCAAGGAGGAGCAGCGGCGGACAGCGGCGCAGTTAAACGCGCAACTGGCGGAGCACGAAACGGAGCTGAGCACGCTGGGCACCGAAGTGAGCGGCGTACGCGGCGAACTGCAGAGCGCCGTGGGCGACCTCGGCATCCAGAGCGGCCTCATCGCCACCACGCGGGAAGAGCTGGAGGAGCTGAAGCGGCGGGGCGACCGCGCCTACCTCGAGTTCAATGTCCCCAAGTCGAAGAACTACACCCGCGTGGGCGACTTTGCTCTCCGCCTGCGCAAGACCGACACCAAGCGGCAGAAGTACACCGTCTATGTGCTGGTCAACGACAAGCTGATCGAGAAGAAGGACAAGACCATCTACGAACCCGTCCAGTTCTATCCCGAAGGCCGGGCGGGTCTGGTGGAACTGGTCGTCTTCGAAGTGAGCAAAGACCGCGTGGCCGGCTACATCAGTGTGCCGAAAGAGATGGCGCTGAGCCAGCCGCAGCCGTAGCGACGGAATCGACGAGGAACAGAAGGGAGCATCTCATTCGACCCCTGGCTTTTGCGTCGAGAGAGAAGTAGAGTTTCTGCGTTTGACACTCGGTCTGCCCAGAAACAGAGGAGGGCAGAGTTCGGGAGGGGATTATTTTACGAGGTGAATCAGTGACGGAGAAACCAAGCTGTAACGGGACCTCTGTACTTCCCTATCTGACCGGGATGGCGCTGGCTGTGGCGGTCGCCGGTTTGTTGCTGAGCTGCGGCGGAGGAACGAGCGACGACGGCGGCGGGGTGGGGGCCGTGACTGGAACGGTGACGACCACCATCAGCGACCCACCCACCTGCAAGGGACCGATGGCGCCCTCCGACCTGCAGTTCAACCGCGTCTGGGTCACGGTGACGAAAGTTCGGGCGCATATCTCCGACACCGCCGGCGACACCGCCAGCGGCTGGGTCGACCTGGTGGACCTGACCAACAATCCGATGCAGATTGACCTGCTCGGCGGCCAGGCCGGCCAATGCATCCTGGCCACGCTGGGCTCGACGATGGCCCTGCCGGCCGGCAACTACCAACAGATTCGCATTCACCTGCTCGAAAACAACCCGCCCGGCGGCACGGCCACGCCCTCGCCCAATAACTGCGCTTCGGTCAACGGCTTCAACTGCGCCGAGTTGGCCGACGGGACGCTGAAGCTGCTGGAACTCTCCAGCCAGGCCAATACAGGACTGAAAATCCCGCCGGGACGGATTGCCGGCGGGCGGCTGATGCTGGAGGCGGGCCAATCGGCCGACATCAACATCGAGTTCAACGCCTGCAATTCTATCGTCGAGCAGGGCAACGGGCAGTTGCGGTTGCTGCCGACGCTGCACGCGGGAGAAGTGTCGGTGGCGGACACGATTTCCGGGCGCGGGGTCAAGCGCACCGACGGCACGCTGCTCCCGAACGCCACCATCATCGTGCTGGCCGAACAGCCGGATGCCAACAACATTGACCGCGTGGTGCTGGAGCAGCTCGCCGATGCGAACCTGGGCACCTTCTCGCTCTGCCCGTTGCCGGCGGGCAACTACGACATCGTGGTGGCGGCGATGGACGGCAGCGGCGTGACCTACAACGCCACCATCACCTTCAACGTCCCCAACGGCACCAGCATGGGCGACATCCCGCTCGAACCCGAGCCGGCGCCGACCACCTCGCCCGGCATCCTGCAGGGCCAGGTGACCACGACCGACCCGGCGAGCATGCCGACGGGAGCGGACATCAAGCTGGCAGCGTTGCAGGACGCGACGCCCTCGGGCGGCTCGGCGCGGCAGGTGACCATCCCGCTCTTCGGCAGCTCGACGCCCAACGTACCGACGGAAGTGTTGATGAACTGCCCGATGGGGACGAAATGCGCCGACTACACGCTAAACGTGCCGGCGAGCAACCCCGTGGTGGGGACGTTCAGCAGCGGAATGATGACAACCTACGCCAACCCGGCTGCGGGGACTGTGCTCTACAAAGTGAACGCGCGCGCCTTCGAGCCGGGCACGACCACGCCGAGCTGCTCGCCGGCGGAAATCACGCAGAACCTAGACGCGGCCGATATGCCGCTGGCGGTCACCGCCGGCATGACCACAACGGTGAAGAACATCACCTTCACCGGCTGCACCGCCGGCTTCTAGGCCACACCCGGACGCGGCGAGCGGTTTTATTCGTCGCGGATGGCTGCCTTGACCTGCTCGAGCAGCGCGGGCGGGATGCCCGGGAAGCCGTGGTCCTTCTTGGCGTGGGCTTCAGCTTGCTTCAGGATGTCTTCGACCGAATTGCCCCGGGCCTCGAAGTCGCAGTCCACCCCTACATCCCGACAACGCAGTACCTTGGCCATGATGCTTCTCCTTCTTGTCTGAGATTCAGCGGCAGGACGCCCTTCGGCCAGCTCAGGGTAAGCAAGGTCCTGCCCTACCCAGGCGGTAAAGAGGCGCTATGTTAGGCCGCGGCCAACAGCAAGTCAACGCCGGGTGTCGTGCCGAGACGAACTGCTTGACAGCGGCGGGGGCGGGGCGTAGTCTGCCGCCATTCCGAGTTCGTCTGATTCCAAGGGAGGGAATCACTATGGGCAAGCATCGCTTTCGGTGGGTAGTGATCACTTCCCTGCTGCTGGGGCTGCTGGCGTGGCCGGCGGCGGCGCAGATGGCGGAGGAAGGGAACGTGGCACGAGTCACCTTCGTCAAGGTGAAGCCGGGGATGGCGGCGCAGTTCGAAGAAGCGGTCAAGAAGCACGTGGAGCTGCACCGGGCGAAGAAGGACACGTGGGGCTACGCGGCCTGGCAGGTGATCAGCGGGCCGAACAACGGCGACTACGGCTTCGGGGTGTTCGGGCGGCGTTGGGCGGACTTTGACAACCCGCCGGTGCCGACGGCCGAGGAGATGGCCGACATTCTGGCCAACATCGCGCCCTACGTCGAGTCGGCCACACCTACGTTCTGGCTCAACCTGGCCAAAGTGAGCCGGCCGGCGCCAGCGCCGGGCGAGATGGAAGAGGTGATCTGGTTCCGGGTGCGGCCGGGGAAGTCGAGCGACTTCGAGTACGCCATCGGGAAGTTCCACGAAGCCATCGCGAAAACGAACTGGCCGGTGCACTACGAGTGGTGGGTGCTGGTGAACGGGGGCGAGCAGCCGACCTTCGTGCTGACCCTCCCGCGCGCCAACTTCGCCAGCTTCGCGCAGCCCGAGAAGCCCTTCCGGAAGATGCTGGAGGAGGCCTTCGGAGCGACGGAGGCTCAGAAGCTCTACGAGGGCTTTGCCGAGACGCTGAAGGGGCAGTCGAGCGAAATCATTCGCAACCGGCCGGAGCTGGGCTACTCGCCGGGGCAGTAGGAACGATAGTCGGAGCGATTAGCCACAGAGGCACAGAGCCACGGAGAAAGCGAGCGGTGGAACCCTAAAGGGTTCCGCTACAACGCGTGGCGCTCCCGTCGTAGCGGAAGGCTTCAGCCTTCCACTCGAACATTGCAATGGCTTCCAGGGGATTCCCGGCGGCGGGTGCCGCCGGGCTCGGCGTGTGGAGGTGGGGTGAAGCTCAAGCCCTGACCTGCGTTGCCGAGTTCTGCAATAGCTTCTAGTGAGCGGCGGCGATCCCACCGGGTCGCCGCCGTTTTTTTGGTGCGTTTGCGTGGGGCGGGCATCTCTTATAGGGGTAGGCCCGGAATGCGCGAGCCACGAACCTTTTCCAAGCTGGGATAGAGTTGTTTTATGAGATGGCATTCCCAATCGGGTTCGATCTGGGATATGGGGCCGAGTTTCCCCGTGCTCGACGCGAACCGGCAGTCGTCCATCCCGGGGTTGTATCTGGCGGGCGACGTGACGGGCACGCCGGACATCAAGGCAGCCATCAACACCGGAGCGGAGGTGGCGCGGCACCTGCTGCGGCAAGAGATTATCTGCAAGCCGCCGTGCGATGCGCACGTCATCATCATCGGTGGGGGCCCGGCGGGGGTGAGCGCGGCGCTGGAGTTTGAGAAGGCCCTCCGGGAGGGCCGCTGGCCGCCAGAAGCAGGCAGACGACACACCTCAGGGGCTCCCCTCGACAAGCTCGGGGTCTCCGCTCCGTCGGAGGCCGTTCGGCCCCCGACGTCGCTTCGAAAAGCCCAAAGTTTTTCGGATGACCGTGATGTCGGGGCTAAAGCCCCGACCCCACCCCACACGGGCTACCTGCTGCTGGAGAAGAAGAAGCTCTTCGCCACCATCCACAGCTTCGCCAAGTGCAAGCCGCTGTTTTACGCCTCGACGGGCGCGCCGGATGTCCGAGGCGGGCTCTGGTGGGAAGAGATTGCGCCGGGGGCGGGCATCCAGAGCTGCGACGTGCTGGCGGAGTGGGAGAAGCAACTGGCGGGCACCGACTTGAACGTGCGGCTGGGCGAGGCGGTCACCGACATCCAGAAGACGGACAAGTTCCGGATAGTGACGCAGTCGGACGACGGCGGCAAGCGCAGCTACGTTTGCGACCGCGTCATCCTGTGCATCGGGAAGCTGATCTACCTGCTGAAGCTCGATGTCGGGGCCGAGGCGGAGCCGAAGGTTTTCTACGAGCCTCCCGAGCCGGGGAAGCTCCGCGACCGCGACGTGCTGGTGGTGGGCGGGACGAACGAGGCGCTGGAGACGGCGCTGGCGCTGGCGGCAGAGAACCGGGTGACGCTGGCCTGCCCGCCGCGGAACAACGCGACCGGCAAAAGGCAGATTGGGCAGACAGGAATGTCTGCCCCACCGAGTGCAGAGGCTACGCGCCAAGAGGAGCTCCCGGTGGCAGGTGCCACCGGGCTCGGCGCGGGGGGAGAGAGGGCAACTGCCAAGGGGTGCGAGTTTCCCGATGCGGAGCCGGCGCTGGTAAAGGAACTGGAAGCGGCGATGGCGGCGGGGCGGCTGAACGTGCTAGCGGAGACGCGGGTCAGAGAAATGACGCCGGATGCGGTGGTGCTCAACAC
>JACPRL010000009.1 GCA_016189965.1 Acidobacteriota bacterium
CACTACGCGCTAATGCGCGAATGACGTTGCGTTCAACACCGTCCTCAAACTACTGCCACAGGTCGGCAAGGCTTGTGCTGAGTATCAAGACCGCGTATTCCGCAACCTGGCACCAGGCACCAAGCACCAGTCACCATCCACCAGTTACGTTTTTATCAGCCAAAAAAAACATCCCGCCGAGCCCGGCTTGCCCTGAGCTTGCCGAAGGGTGGCACCTGCCACCGAGGAACCAGCAGCTATCCCTCTACCCAGCGCTGTCATCCTGAGCGAAGTCCCGCCCTTTACCCCTGATGGCTGCCGCTAACGTCGCCGACGGTTGCCGCCCGGCCGGGTTGCTGAGCACCCACGCGCTCTGGGAAAGGGCGGGACGGAGTCGAAGGATCTGCTTTTCGTCCTGCCCTGAAACTTCCCCACACCTTCACACGCCGAGCCCGGCGGCACCGGCCGCCGGGAAGCCGCTAGAACTTCACCGTGGTCTGGATGTAGCCGAAGTGGTGGGTCTCCGGCCCGCGCGTCCTCGCCGCGAAACGTCCCGGCAAGAAAACCGAGTAGCCCGCGAGCAAGCTCACGTGGCGCTCGACGGGCACGCGCACCGTCAAATCCACTTCCTGGCCGAGGTCGCGTCCCGCCGCGCCCGTCGGGTCAAAGCCCAGCACGCGCCCGCCGGCATTCTTCCAGGGCCCACGTCGCGCCGCCAGCAGGAAGCGGTGGTAGTCGGCCTCAAAGGTCACCTTCGGGTGCAGGCGCGCAGCCGCGGTCAACCGGAAGTCGTGCAGGTTGCGCAGCCCGGCCAGGTCGGCGTAGCCGTAGTAGATATGGTTCGTGGGAAAGAGGTTGTTGAACTCGCGGGAACGCCCGTCGCTCGGATCATTGTCCCCGGTGGCGAAGTCGTACTCAAACCCCAGCCGCGGCTGCCAGCGCCCACCCCAGGCGTAGCCGCTGCTCGCGACCAACATTGCCGCCCGGTGAGAGTCGGGACCCCGCTCGCCGAACTGCCAGGCGTGCTCGACGCTGTAGCGCCAACCGGTCTTGGGCTGAAGGAAGTGGCGGAATCCGACCGTGAAGATGCGCACCGCCTGCGCCGGCCCGAGCGGCTGCTCCCCGACCGTCCGCAGCCCATCGCGGAGAAAGAAGCTGTAGACCTCCGTCCGGTGCGCCGCCTCCTTGGGCGCCCGCGTGACGTAAACGCCGTAGAGGTCCTGGTTGCCGGCGCGGTGCGGCGCCCCGCCGCGGCGCACCTCGACCAGCCGCCCCCAGAAGAAGTCGCCCGTCCACTCGCCGCGCTGGTAGCGCAGCCGCGCCGCATCGAACGAGCGCCCGACGTTGTCCCAGCCGAACGCCCCCACCAGCCGCTCCTCGCCGTAGATCAGCTCCTGGCGCCCGGCGCGTAGCTCCCACTGCTCGCTCCCGCCGGGTTTCCAGTCGAGATAGGCCTGATGGAGGTTCACGCCCAGGCTGTGCGGCACCTTGTCGCTCTCAGCCCCGAACAGCCACACGTCCTGCCCCTGCACGTAAACCGAAAGCTGCGGATGAAGCTGAAACCGCAGCCACGGGCGCACGCGCTGGCCCCAGAAGTGGTCGAAGTCGTCGCTGCGTAGGAAGTCGGCGTTGTCGCGGAACTCCGCCCGCCACCGCAGCTCCACGCCGAACTCGACCCGCTTGCTCTTCTCGGCGACAGGAGCCTCTTGCGCTTTCCCGTCCTTCTTTTCTTCTTTTTCTCCTGCGACCGCAGGAGAGCCGCTGGCCGTGAAAAAGAACAGCGCCACCGCCACTGCCCGGAGCCAGCACCGGCTACTGCCGTTCCAACTGTTCGCTTCCAAGCACCGCACGAGTCACGAGTTACCAGCTTGCCCTGAGCGCAGTTGAAGGGTCACGAGTCACCGATTCTCAGGACGCCATCTTGCTCTCGTCGGCCGAGGCGGCCGCGGGCGTGGCGCCGCCGAGCGTTTGGCGCAGGTGCTCGACCACGCCGTCCACCTCGACACCGTGAATCCGCGCCGCCTGCTCCAGCGTGACGAAGTAGGGAATGTGCACCGCCGTCCGCACGTGGCGCAGGCCGGCCCGCGCCAGCTCCTCCCGCGCCTGGGGGAAGTTGTCGAGCAGCCAGCGGACGTGCGTCCGCGGGCTGATCTGCTCGGGTGTGAAGAGCACATTCTGCCGCGCGGCAAAGGTCTTGGCGATGGCCACGCCGAACAGCGCCAGCGCTGTCAGCTCCATCACGCCTGATGTGCCCATCACCAGATAGGCCCAGCGCTCCCCGGTCGCCGTGGCGAGCTGGAAGACCACGCGGGTCGTGTTGCCCACCGCCAGCAGCCAGAAGCTGGCCTGCATCCAGCTCGGCCGCCACAGGTCAACGCCGGCAAACAACGGCAGCAGCCGGTAGCCCAGCCCCACCATCATGGTGGTGATGAAGCCGACCGTGACCGCGTGCCGCCAGGCGCCGGTATAGATGTGCGCTGGCGCGGCGCCAGTCATAATCGTGTAAACATCTCCACCCAGCACCATCGTCGTGGCGATGACGAACCAGCCGTAGGCCAGCCGGACGAACCAGGGAAACGAGGCGTCCACCCCGCGAGCTTTCACCTCGCCGGCCGAGGGTTCGAGGATGCGCAACGCGAGGACGTAGAGCGCCATCCCGGCGAACATCAACATGCCCGCTGCCAGCCCGCCGCCGAACAGCCGCGCCGCCAGGCCGACGTTGTAGAGCAGGAACGCCGGCAGCAGCAGGCGCTCCCGCGTCGGCCGCAGCCCCAGGAAGATGGGCAGCAGCCGTAGGGAATAGCCCAGGATCATGTTGATGATGAAGCCGAACACCGCCAGGTGGAGGAAGCGGCTGTTGGCGGGATCGGCGATGACTGTCCCGTGCTCGCGCCACAGCGGCACCACCAGCGCCAGGTTCAGCGCCGCCAGCGCCAGGAACGAGGTTAAGCTTGCCCCCACAAACCAGCGAAAGCCCCGCGCCGGCGCAACCCCGCGGGCGAGCAAGCGCCCGGCGTCGCCGACGAACAGCCCCACCGCGGCCAGCTCCGCCACCGCCGACGCCAGCACCAGCCAGCCGAACAGCGGCTCGGCTGCCAGCGGCTGTGCCACCGCCCGCAGCAGGATGCCGGTGAGCATCAAGCCGAAGGCGATCCACGCCGGCGCCAGGCTGCGCAGGCGGCTGTTCAGAATTTTCGGAAGGCTGAAGTAGGCCACCGCCATGATGAACAGTCCCACCCAGCCGTAGAGTTGCGCGTGGCCGTGGGCCTGCGTGCCGGCGTAGTTGGGCGCGTCGAAGGAGCGATTGAGCGCGATGGTTGCCAGGATGTGCGCCCCCCAGGCGGTGCCGAAGGTCAGCGTGATGCCGATGGCGGCGCGGATGTAGCTCTTGTAGAGCCGCGACAGCTTCTTCTCGAACTCGAGCGCCGGCGTGACCGTTTCCACCTGCCCGCCGGCGGCCGCCCGCTCGAGCTCCGCCGTCAGGCAGCAGAGGTCCACCCGATGAGCCGCGGCAAAGAATTCCAGCGGCTCATCCGGTCCCAACTCGCCCCCGCAGCCGCCCATGCCGTGCCGGGCAAAGACGGCACGGCAGGCGGGATAGCGGGCGTTGATCTCCCGCACCGTCATCTCCGGCCGGATGCGGCGCTCGTCCATCTTCGGGTTCACTACTTCTAGGGTCTTCATGGCTTCCTCCGCGTGCGTGTGGTGTCGCAGTCGCGCATCGGGATGGCCAGGTCGCCTTCGAACGAGCTCATCCACTCCGCGCTTCTCGACGACCGCGCCCAGCGCCGCAGCCGGTAGACCCCGTAGGCCGCCGCCCCCAGCAACACGAGCAGCGCCCCGCCCAGCACACCGAGCAAGAGTTTCATCGCCCCCTCCTCATTTGTCGCGTCTCCTTTTCTGACTAGATAGTAAGAAATTGGGGCAAAAATTTTTCAGCGCTTCGTCCGCCGCTTCTTCCCCTCTGCACGCGCCAGCTCGGCCAGCGTCACCTTCTCGGAATAGCCCAGGATCTCCTCCCGCACCCGCTTCCACATCGGGTGCAGTGGGCAGGGAGCTTCCTCGTTGCACTGCGGCAGGCCCAGTACGCACTGCCGCCAGCCGTCCAAGCCGTCAATCGCGGCGACAATCTCCTGCAGGCGAATCTCGCTGGCCGGCCGAGCCAACTGGAACCCGCCCCCGGGGCCCTTGCGCGACAGCAGCAGGCCGGCTCGCGCCAACTGGTAGAAAATCCGGGACAGGAATGGCCCGGCCAGGCCTTCCCGGCGTGCCACTTCCTCCACCGGCACCAGCCGCCCCCGGGGCTGCCGGGCCAGGTCGGCCAGTGCCCGGATGGCGTATTCGCAGGGTCGGGAGAAGAGCATCGGCACCCTCAATCACGAATAAACTACTGTTTTATCCGAAATTGTCAAGCACATTTTTTTCTCCGCCGCCGGGGCCCCGCAGCCAGCCGCCCGGGAGTTGACAAGCTGAGTATGTTTAGAATAAGTTCAAACTGAAGCGCAGCCCCAGGAGGAATACCGATGCTGAAGGGACAAGAGATCGTCAAGAACCGCAAGGAGATCATCGAGGCGCTCAACCGGGCCGCCGCCGCCGAGCTCCAAGCCGCCTACCGCTACCTCTACCTCTCCCATTACGCCACCGGTATGCACGGCCGCGAAGTGGCGGAGAACTTCGAGGAAATGGCCAAGTCGGAGTGGGAGCACGTCAGCACCTTCCTCAAGCGCATCATCCAACTGGGCGGCACGCCCTTCCAGAAGCTGGCCGAGGCGGAAAAGCTCAGCTACGCGAAGTTCATCCCCCCGCCCAAGGACGCCACCGACTGGGAGCGCATGCTGAAGGACAGCATCAAGGGCGAGCAGGAGGCCATCGAGTTCTACAGCGACCTCTACGAGCGCATCGAATCCACCGACCCCGTCACCGCCCACATCGTGCGCGAAGCGCTCGAAGACGAGGTCGAAGACGAACACGAGCTGGCCAACCTGCTCGAGTAAGCGAGGTGGCGTGAGCCCTACGCAGGTCCGGCGTACCCGCCAGCGGCAACTGGTGCTCGAGGCCGTGCTGGCCTCCGACGACCACCCCACCGCCGCCCAAGTCTACCAGCGCGTCCGCCGCCGCTACCCCGCCATCGCCTACGCCACCATCTACAACGCTCTGCGCTGGTGGGTCGGCCAGGGCGTGTTGCGCGAGTTCACCTTCGGGGACGCCGCCGCCCGCTACGACCGAAACCGCGACCGCCACGACCACGCCATCTGCACCCGCTGCGGCCGCCTCCTCGACGTCACCGTGCGCCTGCCGCGGAAAATCTTCGACGACGTCCGCCGCCGCACCGGGCTCGAAATCGCCACCCACCACGTGCAGTTCCTCGGCCTCTGCCCCGACTGCGCCCCCCGCCCCCGCAACTAGCCACAGAGTCACAGAGGCACAGAGAAACATTGGATTCAAGAACAGAACCTACTTTCTTTGTGCCCCTTGTGCCTAGTCCCCGCCGCTAACCCAACAGGTCCAGCCCAGTGGCTCCCGCCACTGGGGCGCCCACCTCTCGTCCTGCCTGCGATCCGCGAACGAACTGGAAAACTCCCACCTGCCCTGTCTGCCGCCTGCCAGGGCTGTCCGCCGACAACACCCCTGGTCGAAGCGCGATCTCGAACGGCCGGGCTGGAGCCCGGCCCTTCCGAATCGAGAAGCTCAGCGGCTAAAGCCGGGGGAAAGGCCGCTTCTATGTCGGGCCTGAAGGGCTGACCCGCCTGGAAGGTCTTGGCAGGGCGGGGTTTCAACCCCGCCAATAGCCCCGAGCACCTTGCACAGGGTTCCGTCAGCAGGCCGCCTTGGCAGCCAGCAGACCGGGTGGGTGGGCACCACCAACACACGGCGCATTTAAGAAGCCGGACGTGGAACCCTGAAGGGTTCCCCTACATCGCAGGCCTCTCGCCGTAGCGGAAGGCTTCAGCCTTCCCCTCAAACTTTGTGGCTAGGCTGACAGGCGTTGCAGCACCAGCACTGTCTGGTCGTCCTGCGATGGCTGGCCGCTGCGGTAGCGCTCCACCCCAGCCAGCAAGCCGCCGGCGGCCGCCCGGGCCGAGTCCACCGGCACGCGACGCGCCAGCTCGAGCAGGCCTTGCGGCCCGAGCTGCTCGCCGTCCGGCTCGCTCGCCTCGCTCAACGCGTCGGAGTAGAGAATCAGCAGGTCGCCCGGCAGCAACCGAAAGGCGGTTTGCAGGTAGTTGGTGCCAGCGATCAGTCCCAGCGGCAACCCGGTGAGCGCCGCCTCGGGATAGAAAGTTTTGTCATCGAGAAGTTCCCACTGCCCGACGCCGGCGCGGTACCACAGAGGCGGCGGATGGCCGCAGTTGGTGAAGACCAGCTCGCCCGTGGGGGCGTAGAAGCCGAGCAGCACGAGCGTGGCAAAGCGCTCCGCCATCGGCTCCTGCTTGAAGGAGCGGTTGAGCTCCTGCACCAGCTCTGACTGGTCCCAGGTGTCGATGTGCTTCCGCATCAGTTCGCGCAGGCACTCGGCCGCGCGGCTGACCACCGCGCCGTGCCCGCTGACGTCGGCCACCGCGATGCGGGCCAGTTGGCCTTTGCTGCAGGCCGAGAGGTAGTAGAGGTCGCCGCCCGCCTCGCTGCCCGGCAGCGGCTCGGAGTACACCCAACTGGCCAGCCCGGGCAGCGCCACCTCGCGCGCGATGCGCCCGTTCCCGCCCCAGACTTCCATGCAGGCAAGCCCGACAGGTTTCTGCTCTTCCATGGAAAAGATTCTCCTTCCTCGTTAGACGCCCAGCGTCGAGGAGAGATTCGCTTTCATTGTCTCACGTCTCGGCGGCTCATTACACTCTCGGCACGCCCGAACCGCACGTGTGGTAGTGTGTGCCGGCCTGAACCGATTCCACCGCGAGGCACTGCCATGACGCGCTACCGCTGGTTCCGCGCCGGCGATTTGAACGCCTTCTTTGCCCTGATGTTCGACAACGTGGCCAACCTGGTCATCCTGGCCGCCATCCTCATCGGCGCCTTCGGCTTCCCCAAAGAGATCGTGCTCTATCGCATGGTGCCCGGCACCGCCGTCGGCGTGCTGGTCGGCGACCTCATCTACGCCTGGATGGCCGGCCGGCTGGCCCGCCGTACCGGCCGCCCGAACGTCACCGCCATGCCGCTCGGCCTCAACGCCCCCAGCGTCTTCGGCATGGCCTTCGCTGTCCTCGGCCCTGCCTACCTGCTCACCGGCGACGCCGAGCTCTCCTGGAAGATGGGAATGGCGGTGACGGTGCTCGCCGGTTTGTTCAAGATGGGTCTGGCGCTCGTCGGCAACGCTGTGCGCGCCGCCGTCCCCCGTGCCGGCCTGCTCGGCTCCATCGCCGGCGCCGGCGTCGCGCTCATCGCCCTGCTGCCCTTGCTCAAAATTTTCTCCAACCCCATCCCCGGCCTGCTCGCCTTCGGCGTCCTGCTCGTAACGCTGGTGGGACGCGTTCGTCTTCCCGGCGGCCTGCCGGGCGCTTTCGTCTCCGCGCTGCTCGGCCTGGCGGTGCACTACGCGCTCTCCGCCGGCGGGCTCACCAGCCCGCTCTTGGCCGCCGCTCCTTCAACCCCGATGGAGTTGCGGCTGTCGTTTCCCTGGCCAACGCTCGCCTTCCTCGGCGGGCTGACGCTGGCCTGGGGCTACTTGCCGATTGTGCTGCCGTTCTCGCTCGCCACCGTCGTCGGCGGCATTGACAACACGGAAAGCGCCGCCGCCGCGGGCGATGAGTACGACACCCGCGCCATCCTGATGACGGAAGGCTTCTGTACGCTGGTGGCCGGCCTCTGCGGGGGTGTGGTGGAGAGCACGCCCTACATCGGCCACCCCGCCTACAAGGCCATGGGCGCCGGCGCCGGCTACACCATCCTGACGGCGCTCTTCGTCGGCTTGGGCGGCATCGTGGGCTACCTGCCGCTGTTTGTTGACTGGATTCCCGCCGCCGCCATCGCCCCGATTCTGGTCTATATCGGGATGGAAGTGGTGGCGCAGGCTTTCCTGGCCACGCCGGCGCGCCACGGCGTGGCGGTGGCGCTCGCTTTGCTTCCCTCGCTCGCCTTCGTGGTGGCGCTCGAGGTGAACTCGCTGCTCGACGCCCTGCGGCTCAGCGTCGCCGCGCTCACCGGCGAGATGGCCGAGTCGGTCCGCACCCTGAACCTGCTCGGCAACGGCTTCATCCTCTCCGCGCTGCTCTGGGGTGCCGCCACCGCCGAACTGATTGACCACCGCTTCGCCCGCAGCGCGCTCTATCTCGCCGCCGGCGCCGTTTTCTGCCTGTTCGGCGTCATCCATTCGCCTGTTGAGCAGGGCACTTTCTTTCTGCCCTGGCGCGCCGACTCGCCGCTTGTCTTTCACCTCGCCCTCGCCTACCTGGCGGCGGCGCTGGCCGTCGCCGTCGCGCGCTTTCTCCCCGCTGAAGCAACAGAGCTAGCGACCTAGAGCGTCTTAGCAATCGGAGGTTCGGAAGGCGAGGCTCGCGTTGACTTTCCCCGTCGCGGCTACTACGATGCGATGCGGGTTCATCTCCCCGTGATCGGCCAAACCGTTTCCCATTACCGCATCGTGGAAAAGCTGGGCGGCGGCGGCATGGGTGTAGTTTACAAGGCCGAGGACACCCGGCTGGGCCGGCAGGTGGCGCTGAAGTTTCTTCCTGAGGAGTTCGCCCAGGACCGCGAGGCGGTTGAGCGCTTCCAGCGCGAAGCCCGCGCCGCCTCCGCGCTCAACCACCCCCACATCTGCACCATCCACGACATTGACGAGCACAACGGGCAGCCGTTCATCGCCATGGAGCTGCTGGAGGGCCAGACGCTCAAGCACCGCCTGGTCGGCCGCCCGCTGGCGACGCCGCAGATTGCGACGCTCGGGATTCAAATCGCCGAGGCGCTCGAAGCCGCCCACGCCAAGGGCATCATCCACCGCGACATCAAGCCGGCCAACATCTTCGTCACTGAAGACGGCCGGGCCAAAGTGCTCGACTTCGGACTGGCGAAACTGGTGCGCACCGCCGACGAGGCCACCGCCACCGAAACCCTCACTCGCGCCGGCACCACCGCCGGCACGCTCCCCTACATGCCGCCGGAACAGGTGCGGGGCGAGAAGGTGGACGCGCGCGCCGACCTCTACGCCCTGGGCGCCCTGCTCTACGAAGCGGCCACCGGCCAGCGGCCCTTTGCCGAAGAGCTTGCCCCGCGGCTGATGGACGACATCCTGCACAAGCCGCCGCGGCCGCCGCGGCAGTTGAATCCCGAGATTCCAGTCGAACTGGAACGATTGATCCTGCGCTGCCTTCAAAAGCCGCCTGACCAGCGCTACCAATCGGCTCGCGCCGTGCGCCTGGAGTTGGAAAAGATGGCCGTGCCGGCGGCGGCGCCCTCGCGGGCGGGCGTCTCGCGCCGCGGCGTGCTGACCGTAGCCGCTCTGCTGATTTTTTCCGCCGCGGTCGTCGGTACGCTGGTCTGGTATCAGCGCCGCAGCGCGGGCGGCGGCCCGGCCGGCAAACCCTCGGTGGCCGTGCTGCCGTTCCAGAACCTGAGCGCCGAGCCGGAAAACGAATACTTCAGCGACGGCATCACCGAGGAGATCATCAGCAAGCTCTCCCGCATCGAGAGCCTGCAGGTCGCCTCGCGCACCTCGGTGGTGCGATACAAGGGGACGCAAAAAGACATCAAGGAAATCGGCCAGGAGCTGGGCGTCCGCTATCTCCTTGAAGGGAGCGTGCGCCGGGCGGGCGAGCGCGTGCGCATCACCGCGCAGTTGATTGACAGCGGGAGCGGCTTCCACCTGTGGTCGCAGGACTTCGACCGCGAGCTGAAGGACGTCTTCGCTGTGCAGGAGGAGACGGCGCTGAAGATTGCCGAGGCGCTCAACGTCCGCCTGAGCCCGGCAGAGCAGCAGGCCGTCCGCCGTCGCTACACTGAGAATCCCCAGGCTTATGACGCCTACCTCCGCGGCCGCGCCCTGATGCCCTATTCCGACCTGCCGGACAAACTCGAGGCCGCCCGCGCGCAGTTCGAAGAGGCGCTGCGGCTTGACCCGGAGTACGCCCCGGCTCTGGCCGGGCTCTCTTCCCTCGAAGCGCTCTACTATCGCAATCTCGATCCGACCGAGGAGCACCTGCGGCGCGCCGAGCAACTGGCCCGCCACGCCCTCGCTCTCGACCCACAGCTCGCCGACGCTCACGTGGCCATCGGCTTCGTCTACGGGATCCAGTATGACTATGTGCGGGCGGCGCAAACGTTCCGGCACGCCATCGGCTTGGAGCCGGAGAACGCGCTGGCCTGGGCACGGCTCTCCTGGGCGCTGGGTTACCAGCAGCCGCCCGACGCCCAGGGGGCCGAGGAGGCGGCGCGCGAAGCCATTCGGCTCCAGCCGGGGTATTTCACCGCTTACTACTACCTGGGCCGGGCGCTACTCTTCCAGGAGCGCTACGACGAAGCCATCGCCGCCTTCGAGCACGCGTTGCAGTTGAATCCCGGATACTCCATTGCCCTTCTGGGCTTGGCGCAGGTCTACCTGACCCAGCGCGACTACGACCGAGCCCTGGCAGAAATGGAAAAGATGAGCGTCCAAATGCGCGAAGCGCGCCAGGGTGCCATCGTGCGATACACCTACAGTTCCATCTATGCCGGGCGCGGCGACAAGCAGAAGGCGCTGGCGGAGCTGGGAAAGGCCTTGGCCAGTGGCTATCGCGATTTTGCCGCCCTCGACGCCAACCCCCACTTTGCTTCGCTGCGCGCCGACCCCCGCTTCCAGGAACTCCTGCGCCGCTACCGGAAGTAATCGCGTCCCCTCTTCAATTTTCGCTTTCCGAATGTTTCTCGTGGCTTCCCGGCGGCAGGTGCCGCCGGGCTCGGCGTGGGAAGGTGTGATGAAGTTGGAAGGCGGAGACCACGAGGACGCGGGCACTGGCGGTGTCCCACACAGTAATCCCAGCCGATTTTCGATTTTCGAGTTCTGTCTTTTCCTAATCCGGCAGGGCGGCGGTGATGCGGCGGGCAAAGCGCGCCGCATGGCGGCGGATGGCTTCCGTGTCGAGCGTGCGCAGCCAGCGCCGCTCCATCAGAATCCGGCCATCGACAACGACGGTTTCGACCGCTTCGGCGCGGGTGGCATAGACGAGCTGCGAGGCGGGGTTGTAAGCCGGCAGGGCGTTCGGCCCCTCGGCGCTGACCACAATCAGGTCGGCCTTCTTGCCCGGCTCAAGCGAGCCGATTTCACTCTCCATGTGCAGCGCGGCCGCGCCGCCGCGCGTGGCCAGCCGCAGGACGGTCTCCGCCGGCAGCGCCGTCGGGTCGAGCGTGTGCACCTTGTGAAGCTTGGCCACCGTCGCCATTTCGCCGAACATATCAAGGTCGTTGTTGCTGGCCGGGCCGTCGGTGCCCAGGCCTAGCGCCACGCCGGCCTCGAGCATCCGGGGCACGGGAGCGACGCCGCTGGCGAGCTTCATATTGCTCTCGGCGCAGTGGACGACCCCGACGCCGCGCGCGGCCAGCAGGCCGATCTCCTCATCGTCCAGCCAGACGCAGTGGGCGACTGTGAGATTCGCATCGAGGGCGCCGCAAGCCGCCAGGTGCCGCACCGGCGTCGTGCCGTAGCGCTCGCGCACCATCGCCAGCTCGCCCTGTGACTCGGCCAGGTGGGTCATCACCAGCGCGCCGTAGCGCGCCGCCAGTTGGCGGATTTTGCCGAAGGTTTCCGGCGCCACGGTGTAACAGGAGTGAGGGCAGAGCGCCGGCGTGACGCGCGGATGGCCCTGCCAGTCGGCGAGGAAACGCTCAGCGCGCGCCAGCCCCTCGGCGGCGTTCCGGGCATCCGGCGTCGGCACGTCGAAGATGCCCTGGCCGGGGACGGCGCGCAGGCCGGCTTCGTCGGCCGCCTTCGCCACTTCTTCTTCGAAGAAGTAGCCGTCGGCGAAGGTGGTGGTGCCGGAGGCGATCATCTCCCAGCAGGCCAGCCGCGCGCCCCAGCGCACGAACTCCGGGCTGACGAAGCGAGCTTCCAGCGGAAACATGTACTTCTGCAGCCAGGTCAGCAGCTCCTGGTCGTCGCTCACGCCACGGAAGAGCGTCATGGGGGCGTGGGTGTGGGCGTTGACGAGGCCGGGGAGGATGAGCCGGCCGGCGCAGTCGAGCACGCGCCGGGCGCGGCAGCGGCGCTCGAGCTCGCGGCGCGGGCCGACGGCGACAATGCGGTCGCCGCGCAGGGCGACAGCGCCGTCGCCGTAGATGCTGTTCTCGGCGTCGAGTGACAGGACGGTCCCGCCGCGCACCAGCAGGTCAACCGCTTCCGGTGCGGCGGCCTTTGCGCTTGTCTTGCGGGTTTTTCTCACTGCCACTGGCGGAGGAATTCCTCTTGCGCCGGGGTGAGGGAGTCGAGGGCGAGGCCGAGAGTTTCGAGCTTGGTGCGGCAGATTTCGCGGTCAATCTCCAGCGGCAGCCGATGGAGGCGCGGCTCGAGCTTCCCGCGGTTGCGGGCGATGTGGTAGATGGCCAAGGCCTGCACGGCGAAGCTCAGGTCCATGATTTCCACCGGGTGGCCGTCGCCCCCGGCGATGTTGACCAGGCGGCCCTGGCAGAGCAGGTAGAGGCGGCGGCCGTCGCGCAGCCGGTACTCTTCAATGTGGCGGCGGACTTCGCGCCGGCCGGGGGCGAGGCGCGCGAGGCCCGGCACGTCGATCTCTTCGTCCACGCCGCCGGCGTTGGCCAGCATGGCGCCGTCTTTCATGCGCTCGAAGTGCTCGGGGCGGAAGACGTCGCGGGTGCCGGTGGAGGTGATGAAGAAGTCGCCGAGTTCGGCAGCCTGCGCCAGGGGGAGGACGGCGAAACCGTCGGCGTAGGCTTCGAGCGCCCGCACCGGGTCGACTTCGCAGACGACGACGCGGGCGTTGAGGGCGGCGGCGCGGCGGGCCAGGCCTTTGCCGCACCAGCCGTAGCCGGCGATGACGACGGTCTTGCCGCCGAGGTAGAGGTTGGTGAGCGCAAGCAGGGCGGCGAAGACCGATTGGCCGGTGCCGTAGCGGTTGTCGAAGAGGTGTTTGGAGAGGGCGTCGTTGCCGGCAATCATGGGGAAGGCGAGGATGCCCTGGCGCTCCATGTTGCGCAGCTTGGTGACGCCGGAGGTGGTCTGCTCGGAGCCACCCCAGACGTTCTTCAGCAGGTGCTTGTGGGTGGTGTGGAGGGCGCGGGTGAGCTCGGCGCGGTCGTCCACCAACAGCGCCGGCTCGATGTCCACCACACGCTCGAGGTGGGCTTGGAACTCGGCCGGCGAGGCATCGGCGACGGCGAAGACGGCAACACCCTCGGCCGCCACCGCCGCGGCCACGTCGTCCTGCACGTAGCCCGGCGCGGTGCCCGCCAGCGCCACGCGGGCCCCGGCGCGGTGGAGGAGCAGGGTGAGGTAGGCGGTCTTGGCCTCGAGCGGGATGCAGACGCCGATGGGGACGTCGCGCAGCGTGCCGTCGGAAAGGAACTTCTTGAACAGGGTGTTGAGCACGGCGGCGTGCTGCTCAACCCAGCGGATCTTGCGCTGGCCCTCCGGGGCGAGCGACGGGTCTTTGATGATGGAGGCAGGCAGAGAAACTTTTGCCATCGGGTTCACCGCCAGCTTTCGAGATAGGCCTGCTGCTCAGGGGTAACGGTTTCGAGGTTGACGCCGAGCACGGCGAGGCGGGTGCGGGCGATTTCGAGGTCAATTTCCGCCGGCAGCCGATGGAGCCCGGGGGCGAGTGCAGCGCCGTGCCGCGCCAAGTAGTGGAGCGAGAGCGCCTGCACGGAGAAGCTCATGTCCATGATTTCGATGGGGTGGCCGTCGGCGGCCACGATGTTGGCCAGCGCGCCTTGAGCCAGCAGGTGGAGCCGGCGGCCGTCCGGGAGAACGAACTCGGTGATGTGGCGCCGGGCCTCGCGCTCTTCGACGGCGAGCTGGCGGAGCGCGGCGACGTCAATCTCGTGGGCGTAGTTGCCGGCATTGGCGATGAGCGCCCCGTGCTTCATCCGCTCGAAATGCTCGCGGCGCAGGATGCCGATGCTGCCTGTGGCAGTGATAAAGAGGTCGGCGAGAGGCGCGGCCTCGGCGAGCGACATCACGGCGAAGCCGTCCGCCACGGCCTCAAGCGCCTTGATTGGATCAACCTCGACCACGCTGACGCGGGCGCCGAAGCCGCGGGCGTAGAGCGCCAGGCCGCGCCCGCACCAGCCGTAGCCGACGACGACGGTGGTCTTGCCGGCGATGAGGAGGTTGGTGGCGCTCATGACGGCGGTGAGGGTGGACTGGCCGGTGCCGTAGCGGTTGTCGAACATGTGCTTGCAGAGAGCGTCGTTGGCGGCGATGACGGGAATCTTCAGCGCGCCCTCGCGCTGCATGGCGCGCAGGCGGATGACGCCGCTGGTGGTTTCCTCGGAGGCGCCGCGGACGCCGGGCAGGAGGTCGGCGCGGTGCTGGTGGAGGCGGGTGACGAGCTCAGCGCCGTCGTCGAGGATGAGGTCGGGGCGCGAGTCGAGGGTTTGCAGCAGATGCTGGTGGAAGGTTTCGGCGTCGGCGGCGTGGACAGCGTGGACCCGCAGGCCGCGGCGGACCAGCGCGGCGCAGACGTCGTCCTGAGTGCTAAAGGGGTTGCTGCCGGTGACGGTGACCTCGGCGCCGGCTTCGCGGAAGAGCCAGGCCAGGTAGGCGGTCTTGGCTTCGAGGTGGATGGCCATCGCGATGCGGCGGCCGCGCAGGGCGCCGTCGGAGAGGCGAGAACGGTAGAGTTCGTTCAGCGTGTGCGCGTGAGCGGCGACCCATTCGATTTTTCGCTCGCCCTCGGGGGCCAGCGCCGGGTCGCGGATGGTGGAGTCAGGCGACATCGGAGACTAGCCACAAAGACGCAAAGGCACGAAGAAAGGATTTTGAACCAGAACCCATTTCAAAGCCTGCCTGTTTTCCTCCTCTGATTGTCAAGCGGCGCCCTCCCTGCCCCGTCGGAGTGGAAGGCTGAAGCCTTCCGCTACGCGGGAGGGGCAGGTGATGTAGCGGAACCCTTCAGGGTTCCACCTGTCGCTTTGGTTCCCGTCAGCCTACCAGAAGGATTCTACCACTCGAAGCGGGCGGCGAGGCGGACGCGGCGCGGGTCGCCCGGGATCTGGAAGAAGGTTCCCAAGAAGCAGGTCTGCAGCTCGTCGCAAACCGGGAAGCGGAAGTTGTCGTGACCGGTGATGTTGAAGATTTCCAGGATGGGGGAGAAGCGGTAGCGCTCGCCCCAGACGAAGTCCTTCTGGATGCGCATGCTCCAGTCCACCTGCTCGTCGTTGCGGCGGAAGCGGTTGCGGCCGGTATCGAAGCCGTTGGTGAGCGATGTCGTCAGCGGAACCACTTGGTTTTCGCTGAGCTGGATGAGCCGCGGGACCAGCGTGATGACGTCGTCAGCCGTGGCGAGAATCCCGTCCGGCCCCGGGTCGGTGAAAGGGATGACGCTGCCCGGCCCGCAGGAGAAGTTGCCCTGGCCGTCGGTAAAGACGCGGTCGCCGGCGGCGGAGGAGTCGAGGTTGGCGTCGAAGCCGCAGAGCAGGGAGCGGGGGGTGGAGGACTGGATGACGAGAGTATTCGACCAGCGGAAGCCCCAGGGGAGGTCCCAGAGGCTGAAGAGGGTAAAGCGGTGGCGGCGGTCGCGGTTGCTGGGGCCTTTTTCGCCGCTGAAGTCGTTGGGGTCGCTGTACTGGAAGGTGAACTGGTCGCGCTCATTGGAGTCGTCATCAATATCGCGCGCGTAGGTGTAGTGGGCGGTGAGCATGTAATTGTTGCTGTATTTCTTGTCCACCTTGATGGTGAAGGCGCGGTAGAGCGAGCTGGCCTGGCTGGTAATGACGCCGCTGAAGGTGGCGATGCCGGTGCCGTTGCCGCCCGGCCCGCTGAAGGGGCCCCCTTCAAACAGCAGTGGGTTGACGCCGGCGACGCTATACATCTGTCGCCCATCGGTCCCGATGGCCACGGGCGGCGCGGGGACGAGCCCCGAGGCGAGGTCACCCGGATGGTTGAAGCCGACAAGGCGGTTCAGGTGAGTGGCGTGGGCGTAGTTGAAGCCGGCGGAGATGGCCCAGTCGCGGACGATCTCCCGCTCGCCCCAGATGCTCCACTGGTAGGTGCGGGGATAGACGAAGTCGTTGGCGAAAGCGACGATGCCGGGGTCGAAGGGCTGGAAGTTGGGCGGGATGGGGCAGGAGGGAGGGGAGAAGGGACCGGTTTCGCAATCGGGGTAAACGGGTGGATCCAGGAAACTGAGGAAGGGGAGAAACTGGGCCAAGACATTAAAGAAGCTGGCGCTAAAGATAGTGCCCGCGATAGCGCCATTGTTGGCCGTGGCGTTGGCAATCATCAGCGCCGGAATGCGACTGAAGAAGACACCGCCGTTGAGGCGAAAGACCGTCTTGCCGTCGTTCCAGGGGTCCCAGGCGAGGCCGCCGCGCGGCTGGAAGGCTTTGTGGTAGCCGGGCACCGTGCCGTCGAGCGGGAAGCGGGGATCGTCGAGGAACTGCCCATAGCGGCTCTGGGCCGGGTCGACAATGGGCTGCCGCTGGTTGTAGTTGTCCCAGCGCAGCCCGTAGGTGAGGGTGAGGCCGGGGCGCGCCTGCCATTTGTCTTGAATGAAGAAGCCTTGTTCATTTTGGGTGAAGTTGTTGTTGGCGGCGTCGTCGATGGTGTTGTTGCCGATGGGCGAGAATTGCAGGAACAGCGGGAGCGGGCCGACCGCGCAGCTGCTGGGGGTCACTGAAGGGTCGACCGTGAAGTCGCAGGGGACGGCCGGCAGGGTAAAGGGCGCGGGAGGCAGACAGGTGGCCGTCATGCCGTTCACGCCCAGGGTTCCGTCGGAGCATTCGGTGTAACTGGGGCCGAAGGTGAGGTAGTTCAAGAATCCTTCCACGCTGCTGAAGGTAAAGCGGCCGCGGGCGAAGCCCTGGAAGAAGTTCTTGATGCGGATGTGGTAGACGTTGAAGCCGACTTTGATGTTGTGGCGGCCGGAGACGATGGAGAAGTTGTTGTTCCACTGGAACTGTTCGTCGAGCACGGTGCTGGGGTGGAAGAAGGGGCGGCCGAAGCGGAAGTTGCGTCCCAGGCAGCCGGGAATCGGTTCGGCAAAATCAAGCTGTTGCGTGCAAGGCCCGATGGAAGTATCCGGCAGGTCGGGCGGCTGCACGTGCTCGCGGGGCCGCCAGTCGCGCGCATACTGGAAGCGGAACTCGTTCAGGTATTTGGGCGAGAGGGCCCAGATCCAGGAGCCGATGAAGGCGTTGGTGCGAGAGAACTCCTCGCCGTTGGCGGTGCGGCCGAAGGTGCGGATATCAAACGTCCCGTTCTGCTGGATGGAGCGAGCGAAGTAGTGGCGGGCGGTGATGGTGTGGCTGGGGTTGGGGAGAAAGTCGCCCTTGATGAGAAAGGCTTGCAGGTCGTTGGTGTGGCGGAGGGGGCCTCGTTCGGAGATGCCCATGGGGTTGATGGTGGGGTCGGCGCCGAACACATCGTCGAGATCTACCAGCACGCCCCCGGCGGTGGGCGGGGCGAAAATAGCCGCCAGTTCCGGCGTGCCGTCGCCGTCCACGTCATCCGGCGCCCCGTCGCCATCCATGTCCGCCGGCGCAAACAAGGCGCAACAGTGCAGGAGGTCGTTGTCTTTCTGGAAGCGGGTGTTGACGTGCTCGTAGGTGCCGAAGAAGAAGGCTTTGTCTTTCTTGATGGGCCCGCCGACGCTGCCGCCGAACTGCTCGCGGTGGAAGCTCTTCAGGCGGCTGTTGTCCGCCAGATGCCAGGTGAGCGCGCCCGCATCCTGGAAGTGGAAGAGTGAGCCATGGAACTCGTTGGTGCCCGACTTGGTCACCACGTTGATGAAGGCACCTGAGTAGCCGCCGAACTCGGGCGGGGCGCCCTCGGCCACGACCTGGAACTCCTTCACCGCTTCCAGCACCACGTTGGCGACGGGGCGCTGGCCGCCGCGCTGCTCGCCGAAGAAGTTGTTGTTGGCCGCCGCACCGTCCACCTGGAAGCCGGTCTGCACACCCTTCTGGCCGTTGACGTTGATCTGCGGGCCGTCGGTGCCCATGCTGATCTGCACATTGGGAGTTAGGGTCAAGTAGTCCAAGTAATTTCGGCTGGCGAGGGGGAGTTGGTGGACGGGGCGCTCGCCGAGCAACTCGCTGGTCTCGGTGGTCGCCGTGCCGATGAGCGGCTCTTCGGCGGTGACGATGACTTCCTCACCCGCCGGGGCGACTTTCAGCTCGGCGTTGACCGGCACGGCGGCCCCCAGCGTCACCTCAACCTTCTCCAGCACCAGGCGGGCAAAGCCTTCTTTTTCGACCGCGACCTTGTAGGTGCCCAGCGGCAGGAGGATGGCGCGGTAGAAGCCGTTGTCGTCGGTCGCGACCGCGCGCTCAAAGCCGGTGCCGACGTTGGTAACGGTCACGCGGGCGCCGGGCACGACCGCTCCGGTGGGGTCGGTGACCGTGCCCTGGATTACGCCGGTGGTGGCTTGCGTCTGGGCGAAGAGGCTCGGCGCGGCGAGGAACAGAGCCGCGACCAGCAGGGTTGATGCCAGGCGATGGAGTGAACGCATGGGGTGCCTCCCGGGCGAGAGATGTTGTGCGGGCAACCGAAGCTGCGGGGCAGAGGGAGAGCCGAGCGGGCGAAGCGGACATAGGTGGCCGGCGCCAGAAGAGAAAAGCGTGCCGCGCACTGTCCCGCTCGTAGGAAGGATCGCTCTACCCACCCCGATAAGTCGGCGAGAGTCTATGCAGGGCGGCGATGGATGTCAAGCGCCATCGGGGCTTGCCTTCCGTGTTCGACGCCGAGAGTTCGTCTGAACGTGTGCTCGTTACTGGACGGTGACCATGATGTCGAGGGCGCGCTGGGACGAGCCGGCGGTGGCGGTGACGGTGACGGGGTGGGTGCCGGTGGGCGTGCCGGGCATGCCACCTTCCCCGATATCCAGCGCGTTGCCGCAGGCACCGAGCAGCCCGGCCATCACCAGCAGCAGGGCGAGCAGGCAGAGCGCGGCCACGCCGCGCTTGTGGTTTGAACGGCCGGCGAGCACCAGGCCGAAGGCGGCCAGGCCCGGGATGGACAGCCAGAAAGCGTAGAGCGGCGCCGGCGAGGCAGGCCGCGGTGCTCCCTGGCCGAGGAAGGAGGCCGCCGAAGGCGCGGTGGTGGTGACGGTCAGCATGACGGTGGTGCCTGTCGTGGGAACGTTGGTCAGCGAAGCCGGGGTGAAGTTGCAGGCGGCCCCGAAGGGCAGGTTGGCGCAGGAGAAGTTCACCGTCTGCATCACCGCCGACTGCATGGCGGTCGCATTGATGTCAAAGTTGACCGACTGCCCGGCGTTGATGGTCGCCGTCGTCGCCCCGGTGCAGGGGGGCATGCCGCTGGTGCAGTTGCCCGTCAGGGCGAAATCGTTGACGGTGATCATGAACATCTGCGCGGCGCTGGTGTCGTCGCCGCCGTTGGCCGTGCCGCCGTTGTCCATCAGGGTGACCGAGACGGTGGCCACGCCGCTGGTGGGCGGCGCGGCCGGGGTGAAGGTGAGCGTGCCGGTCGAGCTGACGGCCGGTTGGGCGGAGAACAGCGCGTTGTTGTTGTTGGTCACCATGAAGCTCAGCGTCTGGCCGCTCTCATTGGC
>JACPRL010000116.1 GCA_016189965.1 Acidobacteriota bacterium
CACTGGAAGTGGCGCGCGCCCTGGGCGAAGTCTTCGGGCGCGGCTAGGCTTCGCATCGGCTCGAAGCAGATTGACACCGGCGGGCGGGTCATATAGCGTAGAGTCTCAGTGCGCGGTTTCTGCGGGGAAGTCAGAAATTTTTAGGTCGTGGAGGGCACGATGACTGACCTGCAAGCTCTCGCAGTACTCTGGCAGGCCAAGATCCTGCTGCCACCCGATTCGGGGACCTACATCGACGTCGGGCTGCGGTGGATTCACTTCGTGGCCGGCATCACGTGGATCGGGCTGCTCTACTTCTTCAACCTAGTGAACGTGCCGGTGATGAAGGTGCTCGACGCACCCACGAAGGGGAAGGTGGTGCCGGTGCTGCTGCCCAAGGCGCTATGGTGGTTCCGCTGGGGCGCGGTAGTGACGGTGCTGGCGGGGTTCATCTACTGGTTCCTGCTGCAGCAGCGCGAGCCGCAGGCCCCGGACGGCGAGCCGGGGCAGTACTTGTGGCGGACGGTGGGCATCTGGTTGGGCTTGTGGGTGGTGACCTGGGTGATTGAGTACTTCCTGCTCCAGGTGCCGGCGGTGGCGAAGAACGGCTGGGTGCTGGCGGTGCTGGTGGTGTTTCTGGTGATTGTAGTCTTCCACGCCTACGTGAACATGACCAGCCTGCCGGGGACGAGCAACCGGGTGCTTTCCATCGGCGTCGGCGGAGGCATCGGGCTGATCATGCTGCTCAACGTCTGGGGCATCATCTGGCCGGCGCAGAAGCGCATCATCGCCTGGACGAAGGAGAACGCCGAGAAGGGGACGCCGATTCCGCCGCAGTCGGCCACGCTGGCGCGGCGGGCGTTTCTGGCCTCGCGCGCCAACGCTTGGCTCTCGCTCCCCATGCTGTTCTTCATGGCGGCGGCCAGCCACTTCCCGCTCTTCACCGGGGGCTAACCAAGAGACAGCGCTGAAGCATTTACAGCGCGCCGGCTCTCACAGAGCCGGCGCGCTTTTCTATGTGGCGCGGCGGAGGATGTAGGCCAGCAGGATGAGGAAGGGGAGCTCGAGGAGGGGCTCGATGACCTGAGTGAGGGCGACGAGGGGATAGGCCGGAAAAAGGAGCAGGGCGAGCGAGAGCGTCAGCGGAGAGTTGCGGGCGCAGGCGGTGCAGGCGAGCGCGGCGCGGGAAGGGGCGGAAAAGGCTGCGACACGGCCGACGGCCAGGGCGGCGAACGACGCCAGGAGGAAAAACAGCGCCACGGGCGGGAGCAATTTGAGAACGACCTGAGGCCGGTCGAAGAGCACGCGGCCCTGTTGGGCGAACAGGGCGACGATGAGCACGGTGAGCGCGGCGTACTGGAGGATGACGGAGGCCTGCTCGGGGGCGGCGCCGGAGAGGAAGCGGCGGAGGAGCTGAGCCGCGGCAAAGGGAATCAGCACAAAGAGCAGGAAGCTCTGCGTGAGCAGGGAGAAGTCGAGGGGGACGAGGGCGCGGGTGAAGAGGTAGAGGTAGAGCGGGAGCAGGGCCAACTGCAGCAGGAGATTCCAGGGGAGCAGGGCAAGGTTGAGCGGGACGTCGCCGCGGGCGAGCGCGGTAAAGACCAGGTACCAGTCGGTGCAGGGCGTCACCAGAACGAGAATCAGTCCCAGCCAAAGGGCCGGTTCGCTGCGGAGAAAGAGCCAGCCGAGGGCGTAGGCGACGAGCGGCATGAGAACAAAGTTGAGCGCCAGCGCGGCGGCGAAGTAACGCCGGTGGCCGAGGGCGACGCGCAGGCGGCGCAGCGGAACGCGGTAGAAAATCGCTCCCAGCAGAAGCATCAGCGCCGGGGTGAGCACGCGCTCGGAGACGGCGGCGGCCCCGGGGGCGGCGCGGGCCAGGCCGAGGCCGAGAGCGACAGCGGAGAGCAGCAGGGCCGGCTCGAAGCGCTCGACCCAGCTCAAACCGACGTCGCGGTCCATCGGGAAGACGAAGGGGCGAGGATGCGGGTCTCCCAGGGCGAGCGGAGCTCGTAGGTGATGCCGCGCCAGGTGAGCCGCCGGGTGAACGCTGAAAGCAGGAAGTTGAGCGCCATGAGCCAGGGGACGAACGCCGCCTGCAGGGTGGGGCTCCACCAGGTGCGGCGCAACTCCTCGCGGTGCTGCGGGAGGACGAGCAGGACGGCTTGGAGGCGGTAGACGCCTTTGGCGACGGCGAGGGCGGAGATGGCGCCGAGGGTGAGAAGGACGGCCAGGCTCATCAGCGGGGCGCGCGGCGCGAGCCAGGCAGCGAGCGCGAAGCCGTAGAGAAAAACGCCGCAGTAGAAAACGTGCACGCCCAGACCGGGCCACCACAGGCGCGGCTCATAGACGCGCGTGATGAGGATTTGGCGGGTGGACCATTCGAGCAGCTTGCGCCACGAGGTGGCGTGGTGGGTCGTCACCAGGCACTGGGGGACAAAAACGATGCGGCGGGCAGCAGCGCGCAGGGCTTTCGTCAGCATGTAGTCGTCGCTGATGCAGCCGGCCCAGTAGCGCGCCGCTTCGATTTCGGCGAAGGTCCGGCGGCGAATGGCGGTGCCGCCGCCCCAGCAGAAGTTGCGGCTCCACTCGCCCATGTAGGTTACCGCGGGGGCGTTCCAGGCCGACTGCAGGCCGGAGAGGAAGTCGCCGGCGGGGAGATACCAGCGGAAGGTGCTCGCGGCGCCCGTGGCGGGGTCGGCGAGGTGAGCAACGAGCGTGCGCACCCAGCGCCGGCCGGGGCGGCCGTCGGAGTCGGCGAAGACGAAGACCTCGCTTTCCGGGCGCGCAGCAGCGACGCCGGCGAGAAGGTTGTTGACCTTCTCGCCCCGGCCTACCGGCGGCCCGGCGATGACCACACGCGCCGGGCGGGCGGCTTTCGCCGCCACACGCTCGCAGAGGGCGCGGGCGGGGTCGTCAGGGTCGGCCAGGACGAAGAGGACTTCCAGCTCGGGGTAGTCCTGCTCGACGAGTGAGGTCAGGTTGTGCTCCAGCTCGTCATCGAGACCCTTGCAGGGGCAGATGAGGGTAGCGGGCGGGGTGTAGTCGGGCAGCGGCTCGGCCAGGCGGCGGCGGACGAAGGCCAGGAAGCGCGGGCCGTCCTGCAGCGCAATCAGGCTCTGCATGACCAGCCCGACCGCAAGGATGAAGAATAGCGTGAGCATGAGAGCGCGAGTCTAGCCGGTGCCGCTGTGAGTCTGCAACCCGCATCGGCACGCAACCCGTGGGGCGCGAACGAAACTCGAAAAGCCGCAGGCAGGAAAGGCGAAAAGGGAAAACAGAAAAGAGAAAACGGGGAAAACGGGGAAAAGCAGATTCCTCACCGCCAAGGCAGGCAAGGGTTCGGAATGACAATGCGTAGAAGGAGGGCGCAGAGG
>JACPRL010000117.1 GCA_016189965.1 Acidobacteriota bacterium
CAGGCTTTCCCCCAGCAGCCACACCGGGCTCCGCCAATGGCTCCCCTCGTCGGCTTCCGCTGGCGCGGTGGAAAAGCGCGTGCTTCGACTCAGCTCGAGCTCGAAATACACCAGCACACCGCCGAGCAGCCCCGCCGCTCGTGTGCGCGCCGTGCCCCTGTTCTCGATCGTCAGGTCTTCCACCCTGCTCAAATCTACCTCGGCCAGCCGCAGCGGCTCGCCGAGCGTTTTCCACTCCCGCGCCTGCTGCGGCTTGACGTAGAAGACCTGGGGTGTCTCCTGCGCCGCCACCAACAACGGCCGGAAATCCATCCCGTACCAGGCGCGCCAGTTCTCAAGCGTTTCTGCGGCGAACGTCCGCTTCCCGAGCTCCGCGCGCGGGATTTCCACCGGCAGACCGAAAATCTTTACCCGGTGCGGAATCAGCCGCGCCCCCGGCTTGAGCAGGCGCTTCCGCGCGTCGGCCACCACCTCGAGCACGTTTTCCGCCAGCGGCTCGTTGCCGATGATCTCGCTCGTCAGCACGTCGGCCTGCTCGGGCAACTCGACCTGCGTCGACCATCCTTCCACCACCGTCACTCGATCGGCCAAGCCGTTCGCTTCCACCATCGCCCGCGCTGCCTGCGCCAGCCGCGTCGCTTCAATCGCATACACCTGCCGCGCTCCCGCCCGGGCCGCCGCCATTGCTAGGATCCCCGTCCCCGTCCCGATGTCCACCACCACGTCTCCCGCCCGCACCACCTCCTCAATCGCCCGCAGAAAAGCCGACGTGCGGGCCCGGTCGTTGAGCATCGCCACCTGCAGCGCCGCCGTATCGAAGACGCCCGGGCTGCTGGCCAGCGCCGGTGTGGTCTGCGTGTCGTCGCGCAGCACCCCGGCTTCATACAGGCTGGCCACTGTATTCATCAACTCCATCCAGTCCTGTGCTCCAGTCGCCCGCGTCCGCAAGCGCTCCATCGCCACCTCTACAGACTGCGGACGCGCAAAGGCGTCCAGCACCGCCAGCGCGTGTGGCCCAAAGCGCAGTTCTCGCCCCTCAAGCCAGATTCGTACGCGGTTGTCGGACTCCAGCCGCACAGTAAGGTGCGGGACACGCTGGAGCACGGTGTCAGGACGAAGCGGACTCACGGTTGCGGAGCAAAGTATAGACTGGGAACTCGATACTCGGCACTCCATAAAAGAACATGGCCGCGGGACTTGGCCCCGCGGCCGTCACGATTTTCGTTTTTCGAATTTCGAGTTTCGATTCTTACCTGGCGCTGCCGCCGCGCCCCCGCGTCCGGGGAATGTCCTCGGCGTTGACCATGCCCTCGGCCAGCTTCAGCACGAAGGCCGGCTCGCTCACATAGCCGACGATTTTGCCGGAAATCCCCACCACGTCACCGACTTTCAGGTTCTTCGCTTCGGCCGGGCCGACGACTTTCACTTCCACGTTGGCCTGCTTGGCGTCCACCGCTTCCTGGCCGGCGGCCGCCCGCAGCGTAACCAAGTTGTCGCCCGCGTCGTGGACTTCCAGGATCAACACCGGCAGTTCCGGCTGGCCGGCCTCGCCCAGGCCGATTACGGTGCCGCAACTGGCCAGAAACATCTGCTGTGCCGTGTCCCCGCCTACCTTCAGGTCGTCGAAGATGCGTTTGACGGTCATCTCGGCGCGCAGCGCGTTCACCTGCTCGGCGCCCAGCAACTGCCAGTCGGCCGGCAGCTTCGCGGTCGTCCCGGCCCGCGCCACCAGGCGGTTGACCTGGTCGGCCAGGCAGTCGGGGGGCACCTGCTGGTAGGCCGCCAGACTCTTGGTCAGGTAGTCGCGCACCTCCTCGCTCTTGGGCACGTTGAGCGCGATGGCCCGCGCCACGTACCAGAAGCCCTTCCTCCAATCCCGCGGGTCCTTCTGCAGGTTCGACAGCCCCAGGCGGTAACTCAATGTCGGGTCGCCCGGCGCGTAGCCCACCAGGGCATCGTAGTGTTTCCCCGCCGCCGCAAAGTCCTTCGCCCGGTAGGCGGTGAATGCCGCCACGGCGTAGAACCCGCGCTTCTCCTGCTCCTTGATCTGGTTGAACTGCTCCGTGGTCATGCCCTGCGGTGGCTGGACGTTGGCGTAGAGCCGCTCGTGCATCTCCAGGCCCTTTTGCGCCCGCTCGGCTGCCTTGCGCGCCACCGCGTCCCCGTTGGGCTCGCGAAAGCCCTGGGGGAAACTCAGGGTGTAGATGACCATCATGCGGTAGTAGAGCGGGTCGAGCGCCGCATCCTGCAGGTTGGGGTCAAGGTCGCGGTAGGCCTTCAGCACCTGCGCCCGGTCGAGAGCCAAGAAGCGGTCCACCGCCTCCATCGCTTTGGGGAACTTCTGCGCCAGGAGCGCCGTCTCGGCGTAGTTCTGGTAGACGAAGGACAGGTAGGTAGAGTCGGGATAGGTCTGGAGGAAGTTCTCAATCGCTTGCAGCCGCTGGTTCGGCTCTTGCGTCTGCAGCACGTCCTGGTAGGCGTTGTACTCTTCCACCTTGCGCTGGTACTCGGACTGCTGGTCCGCGGCGGCCGGCCCCGCCAGCGCCACCAGCGCCAACCCCACGAGCAACGACCGGATCGTCTCTCTTCTCATCGACTCTCTCACTGCCTCCTTGCCGCTGTGCTCGAACCGCGCTCGGGAAGAATGGAAGGCCGAAGAACAATCGCCCATTATAGCCGCCTGGCTCAGCCGGTGCAAGTGGCCTCTCTCACTCTCCCCTCCGGCCGCCCTCCTTCCTGTTAAGATGAGGACGCACGCCAAATCGTTGTGCCCAGGAGAGCGGCCATGAGCGCCCCCACCCCGGTTGCCATTGTTACCGGCGCCAGCCGCGGCATCGGCTACGCCATCGCCGAAGAACTGGCTCGCCGCGGCCACCGCCTGGCCTTGCTGGCCCGTAGCACCGGGCCGCTCGAAGAGGCTGCCCGCCGGCTGGCCGGCGCCGCGCCCGCCGTGCGCGCCTTTCCCTGCGACGTCCGCCAGGCCGAACAGGTCGCCGCCACCTTCCGCCAGCTCCTCGACTGGGGCGGCCGCGCCGACGTCCTGGTCAACAACGCCGGCATCGGCGGCTTCGGGCCCCTCCACGAGCTTTCCGAAGCCGTCTGGAACGACACGCTCGACACCAACCTGCGCGGCGCCTTCCTTTGCTCGAAGGCTGTCGCCCCGCAGATGATCCGCCAGCGCTCGGGCTACATCATCAACATCAGCTCGCTCGCCGGCAAGAACGCCTTCGCCGGCGCCGCCGCCTACTGCGCCTCCAAGTGGGGCCTGCTCGGCCTGACCAAATGCATGGCCGAGGACCTGCGCGGCTACGGCATCCGCGTCACCGCCATCTGCCCGGGCAGCGTCCAGACCGAATTCTCCCCGCACGCCGGCAAAGACCCCGCCCGGATGCTCCAGCCCGAGGACGTCGCCCGCGCTGTCGGCTGGCTCATCGAGCAGGACGCGCGCAGCTTCCCCAGCGAGATCGACCTCCGCCCCACACAGAAACCGTGACTCGCGGCTCGCGACCCGTGTCAGTGTCGTTGCAGGCGGCGCTCCGCCTCCGCCCGCACGTACTCCCGCAGCGTCGGGGTCATGCGGTGGTCGGAGGCGATGACCTTCAGGTCGTCGGGCTTGAGGTCGGGCAGAAAGGCGAGCGCCAGCCCGAGCGGGGTCAGCGGATGCCGCACCAGTTGCAGCCGGAGGTCGTAGCGCAGCGACCACTTCGGGTGGCGTCCAATCTGCTCCACCACCGTTTCGGTCAGCTCTTCGCGCCGCAGCACGGCGAGCAGCGCCCCCTCGGTCATGAAGGGGTTGTCGAGCGCCGCGGCGACCAGCGCCAGTTCGCCCGTGGCTAGCAACGCCGCTGCCACCCGCGCCGTGGCCCGCCGTGCCAGGGTAATCTGCTGGCCGAGCGGCACCTGCTCGAGCCGCGCCAGGATCTGCTCTTCGGCCAGCCGCTTGATCTCGGTCGGCACGGCGGGCTGCAAGCTCACCGCCACCAGGTCGAACAGGTAGAGGAACTTCAGCAGCTTCATCGAAACCAGCCGCGGCGTCTTGGGGTTCATCACCAGCGCCGCTTTCACGCGCTGGCTGCGCATGAGCTCCTCGTTCTTCGCCATCGCCTGCAGGAACTCCCGCGGCAGGTCCTTGCGCGCCAGCAGCGTCAGCAGGTGCTCTTCGCTCAAGAATGGATTGCGCAGCAGCGCTTCCAGCACTTCGACGGCCGGGTCGTGCACCAGCAGCCGGATGTCGCTCGGGCCGCCCCGCTGCGCCCGCTCAATTCTCTCTTCCAGCTCTTCCATCGGCTCTTGGGGTCGCCGCTTCAGCGGCGACATCACATCCGCTCTCTTATTCAGGGGCTTCAGCCCCGGCTTTGTTCCGCCAGCCACAAGCGCTGCGCCAGACGTACCGCGCCTTCCGCCGGGCTCACGTGCAGCCGTTCGACCCGCGCCTGCGGCGCCGTGCGGCGAATTTCCTCCTGCACGCGCGCGTAAACGTCCTCGCTTTCGGCGAAGACGCCGCCACTCACCGCGACTACCACTTCAGCCCCCAGCAGTCCGAGCTGCCGGAGCACATCCACCGCCAGGGCGGCGAGCGCCGTCGCGGCCTCAGCGAGAATCTCCTGGGCCGCGGCGTCGCCGGCGCGCGCCGCTTCCACGACCAAGGGCACGGCCTGCGCCAGGTCAACGCCCATCGTGCAGCCGCGCTCCTTCTCTTCTCCAGCCTGCAACACCGCCGAGAGCCTTTCGGCCAGCAACGTCGGACGCTGGCCGCTACCGCCGAGGCCCCAAACCATTTCCGCCGCGCGCAGGCCGATGGCTAGGCCGCTGCCTTCATCCGCCACAACCTTGCCGTCGGGGGCAACCCGCAGCCCGAGGCCCCCGGCGCGGGCCTGCTGGCCGCGCTCGTTTCTTCCGTAGGCAATCGAGCCTGTCCCGGCAATCAGCACTACCCCAGGACCGACGCCCACGGCGGCCTCGAGCGCCACTTCCATGTCCCCGACCACGTAGAGGAAGCGCGGCCGCAGTACCTCGGCGAGGACCTCGCGCGCCATGGCCCGCGCCTGCGCGTCGCTCACCCCGGCAAAGCCGGCGCACACCACTTCCAGCCTCGGAGCTGTTAACAGGGTTTGGCGCCACAGGCCATCAAAGCAGTCAACCAACGTGTCGCGCAGCTCCTCTCGCGAGATCCGGCGCAGGTTGCTGCCGCCACCGGTGGCGCGGGCAAGCGTCTCTCCGGCCTCATCGGCCAGCACGCACTCGGTCTTCGTCCCGCCGCCGTCAATGCCGAGAAAGAAGCCCATCGCGCTCTTTTAGGATAGCACAGCGGAAACGGGCGTCCGACCGGACCGCACCGAGCAGCTTGCCCGCTTCGAGTCCATCGGCTAGACTCGCGGCGCGGAGAGGCTGTGGGCTTCGGCGCGCTCGACCTGGCCATCGTCATTGTCTATCTGCTTGGCGTCACCCTTCTCGGCGCTCACTTCCGCCACGGTCAGCGCAACGTCCGCGACTACTTTCTCGGCGGCGGCGAAGCGCCTGCGTGGGCCGTTTGCCTCTCCATCGTCGCCACCGAGACCTCCACACTGACCATCATCGGGACGCCGGCGCTAGCCTACGCGGGCAACCTCGCCTTCCTCCAACTGGTCTTCGGCTACATCCTCGCCCGCTTCATCATCAGCTTCCTGCTCCTGCCGCTCTATTTCACCGGCCAGCTCTACACCGCCTACCAGTACATCGAGCAGCGCTTCGGCGGGCTGACGCGGCGGCTGGCCGCGGGACTGTTCCTGGTCACCCGCGCACTCGCCGACGGGGTGCGCATCTGGGCCATCGCCATCGTGATTCAACTTCTGCTGCCGCGGCTGCTGGGCCTGGCCACGGGCGAGCAGGCGCCGGTAACGGCGGTCACCGCCGTGCTGGTCGTCATGGCCTTGACGCTCGTCTACACCTTCCTCGGCGGGATGAAGGCGGTCATCTGGACCGACGTGGTGCAGTTCTTCATCTACATCGCCGGCGGCCTGCTGGCGTTCTGGAGCCTGCTCAGAGCCATTCCCGGCGGCTGGGCCACCGTGGCGCGGGAGGCCGGCGAAAAACTGACTCTGTTTGATTTTTCCTTCGCCTGGGACAAGGAGTTCACCTTCTGGGCGGGAGTGCTCGGCGGCACCTTCTTGAGCCTGGCCAGCCATGGCACCGACCAGTTGATGGTGCAGCGGCTGCTCGCCACGCGCCAGTTGCGCCACAGCCGACAGGCACTCATTGCCAGCGGCTTCGTGGTGTTCGCCCAGTTCCTACTTTTTCTTCTTATCGGCGTCCTGCTCTCGGTCTATTACACCCACCAGCCGCTGGCGCAGTCCTTCGCGAGCGGCGACCACATCTTTCCCGCCTATATGGTCAACCACCTGCCGGCGGGGGTGAGCGGCCTGATGGTGGCGGGGGTGCTGGCGGCGGCGATGTCCACCTCCAGCTCGACGCTGAACTCGCTGGCCGCTTCGACGCTGGTGGACTTCTATGAGCCGCTGCGGCGACCGCCGGAGGACCCGGCCGCGGCCCTCCGCCGCGCCCGCTGGACGACGCTGCTCTGGGGCGCGGTACTGACTGGGCTCGCTCTGCTGGCCCGCGACTGGGGACCCGTGCTCACCGCCGGCCTCACCATCGCTTCCTTCACCTACGGGGCACTGCTGGGGCTGTTTCTGCTCGGCCGCCTGGCTCCGTCGGCCACTCCCGCCGGCGCGGCCGTGGGGATGCTTGCCGGCCTGGCCGGGATGCTGTGCGTCAAGCTGTTCACCCCGCTGGCGTGGACCTGGTACGTGCTGGTCGGAACCGGCATCACATTCTCCGTCGGCCTGGTGGCGAGCCGCCTCGTCGGCAGGCCCGCGAGTACGCGATGACGAAGAACTCCGAACTCATCCGCGGCCTGGGGCTGGTGGGGGCCGGCTCCATCGTCGCCGGCAGCATCATCGGCACCGGCATTTTCCTGGTTCCGTCGTCCATGGCGCGCCAGGTGGACTCGGTGGGACTGGTGTTTGCGGTGTGGATCGTCGGCGGGGTGTTGTCGCTGGCCGGCGCGCTCAGTTACGCCGAGCTGGGTGCCGCGATGCCGGAGGCCGGCGGCGAATACGTTTTCCTCCGCCGCGCCTACGGGCCGCTCTGGGGGTTTCTCTATGGCTGGGAGCAGTTCGTCATCGGCAAGACGGGCTCGATCGCCACCATCTCGACGGCCTTCGCCGTGTTCCTGGGCTACTTTTTCGGCGGGCTCGACCAGAGACTCGTGGGCGCGGGCGCCTTCTCGCTCACCGGGGCGCAGGTCATTTCGCTCGTCGCTATCATCGGCCTGACAGTGGTCAACTACCTGGGCATCATCGTCGGCGGGGCGGTGCAGACGGTTTTTACCATCCTGAAGGTGGTCGCCATCCTCGGGTTGGTGGTTCTCGGTTTTGCCCTCGGCCAGGGCAGTGGGCAGAACTTCTCGCCCTTCTTCGCGGCTCCGCGCAGCGCGGACACGCTGAGCGCCTTCGGCGTCGCGCTGGTGGCGGCGCTGTGGGCCTACGACGGGTGGAACAACCTGACCATGGTGGGCGGGGAGGTGCGGGAGCCGGAGCGCAACATTCCCCGCGCTCTGATCTTCGGCGTGCTGGGCGTGGGAGTGGTCTACATGCTGGCCAACGCCGTCTACTTCTACATCCTGCCGCTGGAGGCGGTGAAAGCCTCGCCGCGCGTGGCTCAGGATGTGGCGCGCGCGTTTCTGGGCGAAGCCGGCGGCGTGGTGATTACCATCGGAGCGCTGATTTCGACTTTCGCCACGCTCAACGGCGCCATCCTAAGCGGCGCCCGCGTGCCCTATGCCATGGCGCGCGACCGCCTCTTCTTCCGCCACATGGCCAACGTCCACCCCGTGCACCGCAGCCCCGCCAAGGCGCTCCTCCTGCAGTGCGTCCTCTCCTGCGTTCTCATCCTCATCTTCGGCCAGTACCCGGACGCCTTTGACCGGCTCTTCACCTACACCATTTTCGGATTGTGGATCTTCTACGGAATGGCGACGGCGGCAGTGTTCGTGCTGCGCCGCAAGGAGCCCGACCTGCCGCGGCCCTACCGGACGCTGGGCTATCCCTGGGTGCCGGGCCTCTTCGTCATCGTCGCTGCGATTTTCTGTCTCAACACCGCGGTGCGCAGCCCGAAGGAAACCGGCCTGGGGTTGGCGTTCCTGGCGGCGGGACTGCCGTTCTATTGGTTCTGGCGCCGCCGTGCAGAACGGGAAGCATAGGAAGCAGAGGAAGCAGAG
>JACPRL010000109.1 GCA_016189965.1 Acidobacteriota bacterium
CGACTTCACGTACTGCTCGAAGAGCTGGGTCCCCCGCTGCACCGCCGCCTGCAGCCCCGGCGACGCCGTCGGCTTCACCGTCATCACCTTCAGCGTCACCCGGAAGAAACCCTCGCTGGTATCCACCTTCACCACGCGCGCCCGCTCGGTGCCCTCCACCAGCACGCGGATGTTGCCGTCGGGCAGCTTCACGCTCTGCACGATGTTGGCAATCGTCCCCACCTGGTGGATCTGGTTGGGCTTGGGGTCATCCACGGAGGCGTCGTGTTGCGTGGCGAGGAAGATCTTCTTCTCGGTGGCCAGCGCTTCTTCCAGCGCGCGCACCGAGCTTTCCCGCCCCACGATGAACGGCGTCATCATATGGGGGAAGATCACCACGTCCCGAATCGGCATCATGGGGAGCCGCTTAACGTGGTTGCGTTCTTTGTCCCGGTTGAACAGTGTCACCTTAGCCCGCCTTCTCCAACCAATTGAGGTCGATTTCGCAACGTTCCACCATCTCCTTCGTCACCAGAAATTCGCGCACCTCGCCGTGCGAGGGCAGGTGATACATCAATTCTAACATCAAATCCTCGAGAATCATACGCAGACCGCGCGCTCCCACTTTGCGCTGCTCGGCCAGATGCGCCACCGTCTCCAGAGCCTCGTCGGTGAAGCGCAGGCGCACGTTCTCGTACTCAAACAGGCGCTGATACTGTTTCACCAGGGCGTTCTTGGGCTGGGTGAGGATCTGCACCAGGGCCGCCACGTCCAGGTCGCTCAGCACCCCCACCACCGGCATCCGGCCCACGAATTCGGGGATCATGCCGTACTTGATCAGGTCGGTCGGCTGCACCTGCTCGAGCACGGCGATGTTGCGCCGCTGCGGCGTCAGGGGCGCCTCGCTGGTGATGAAGCCGAGCGATTTCTGTCCCACGCGCCGCTCGATGATCTTCTCCAGCCCCACGAAGGTGCCCCCGCAGATGAAGAGAATGTTCGTCGTGTCGACCGGCGTGAACTCCTGGTGCGGGTGCTTGCGCCCGCCCTGCGGCGGCACGTTCGCCGTCGTGCCTTCCAGGATCTTCAGCAGCGCCTGCTGCACCCCTTCGCCGGAAACGTCGCGGGTGATCGACGGGTTCTCGTCCTTCTTGGCAATCTTGTCGATCTCGTCGATGTAGATGATGCCCTGCTGCGCCCGGGTGACGTCGCCCCCAGCCGCTTGCAACAGCTTGAGGATGATGTTCTCCACGTCCTCGCCCACGTAACCCGCTTCCGTCAGCGTCGTCGCATCGGCGATGGCGAACGGGACGTCGAGCTTCCGCGCCAGGGTCTGCGCGATCAGCGTCTTGCCCGTGCCGGTGGGGCCGATGAGCAGGATGTTGGACTTCGCCAGCTCCACCTCGTCGCTCTTCTTGTGCAGGTAGATGCGCTTGTAGCGGTTGTAGACCGCCACCGCCACTTTCTTCTTCGACTTTTCCGGTCCGATGACGTACTGCTCCAGAAAGGCCTTGATCTCGGCCGGCTTGGGCAGCCGCCCGGGCACGGCCTGCTGCGTCTGCTGCTCCAGCCGCTCTTCCTCCAGGATGCGCTGGCAGACGGCGATGCACTCGTTGCAGATGTAGGCCCGGCCCGCCTCGCCCGGCGAGGCAATCAGCCGCTCCACGGCCGCCTGGCTTTTGTGGCAGAACGAGCAGCGCAACGTCTCTTCCCCCCAGCGGCGCACCGCCATCTCTCCTCCTCCTTAGATGAGCGAAGCCCGGCCGACGGTGGGCTTTCTCTCAGCGGCGCTTCTGATGAATGATCTCATCCACGATCCCGTAGGTTTTGGCCTCGTCGGCGTTCATGATGAAGTCGCGGCTCACGTCCTTCTCCACCCGCTCCAGCGATTGCCCGGTGTGCTTGGCCAGCAGCTGGTTGATCACCGCCCGCATGCGGAGGATTTCCCGGGCGTGGATGTCAATATCGGTCGCCTGCCCGGAGAGTCCGCTCATCCCGGGCTCGTGGAGCAGGACGCGCGAGTTGGGCAGGGCGTAGCGCTTGCCCGGCGTCCCCGCGGCCAGCAGCAGCGCCGCCATCGAAGCCGCCTGGCCGATGCAATAGGTGGCCACGTTCGGCCGCACGAACTGCACCGTGTCGTAAATCGCCATCCCGGCCGTGATCGAGCCGCCGGGGGAGTTGATGTAGAGCTGGATGTCCCGCTCCGGGTCCTCGGCGTCCAAAAAGAGCAACTGGGCCGTAATCAGGTTGGCGATCTGGTCGTCAATCGGCGTCCCGATGAAAACGATGTTGTCCCGCAACAGCCGCGAGTAAATGTCGTAGGCTCGCTCCCCCCGGCTGGTCTGCTCGATGACCATGGGGATCAGCGTGCTGAAGTTCCGCGGGTTTTCAGGCTCGTTGTAGGGCATTGTCGATTTTCATCAGGATTCGTCAGGCCCGACCTGGCGCCGAGAGCCGGGCGTGAGAGAGGAGGAATTCCACCACCTTCTCACTGCGGATGGCACTCTTTATCCTAACCAGCCCGCCTTCTTTTGTCAAGCGGGCGCGCAGCGCCTCGGGGCTCAGTTGGCTCCCCGCCGCCAGGCGCTCGATTTCCCGGTTCAGGTCGTCGTCGCGGGCGGCAATACCTTCCGCCTCGGCGATACACTCGAGCAGCAAGCCGAGCCTCGCCTCCCGCTCCGCCGCCTCCCGCCCGCCCCGGCGCACCCGCCGCCAATCCACGTCCATCCGCCGCGGGTCGATCCCCTGCGCCAGCAGCCCCCGCACCTGCCGCTCCAGCCGCGCATCCATCTGCCGCTCCAGCAGCGCCTCCGGCACCGGGAAATCGTGGCGCGCCAGCAGGGCGTCCAGCAGTCTCTGCCGCGTCAGCTCTTTTTCCCGCTCCGCACGCGCCTGCTCCAACCGCTCCCGCAGCTTGGCCTTCAATTCCTCGAGCGTCGGGGCGTCGCTCACCTGGCGGGCAAACTCGTCATCGAGCCCCGGGAGCTTCTTGCGCTTCAGGCTCTTCACCCGCGCCGTAAAGGCCACCGTGCGGCCGGCCAGGTTGGCCTGCGGGAAGTCCTCCGGGTAGGCGACGCTGAACTGCCGCTCTTCGCCCGCGCGGGCGCCGCGCAGGCTGGCGCTGAAGGCTTCGAGCGTCGCCTCGGCGGCGATGTGCACCAGCGCCTCCTCCAGCACAATCGGCTCACGCTGCTCCTTCGGTTCCGTGACCACCCCCACCAGGTGCGCCACCACCGTGTCACCGTCTTCGGCCGCCCGGCCTTCCACCGGCTCATAGGTGGCTGCGCGCTCGCGCAGCGCTTCCAGTTCGTGCTCCAGGTCTTCCTCGCTCAGTTCCACGTGCGCCGCCTCCACCTCCAATCCCTTGTAGTCGCCCAGCTCGATTTCCGGCAGCACCTCGAATACAGCCCGGAAGCGCAGCGGCTTCTGCGGCTCGAACTCCAGGTCGTGGATCGCGGGGTCGCCCACCGGCGTCCACTTCCTCTCCTGGAAGGCGTTCTCCAGATAGGTGGGAATCAGGCTGTGCAGCACCTGCTCGCGGATGTCACCCCAGAAGCGCTGCCGCACAAGTTGCGCCGGGGCCTTGCCCGGGCGGAAGCCCGGCAGGCGCGCCATGCGGGCGATCTGGCGGGTCACGCGCTCGGTCTCCCGCTCCACCACCTCGGCGGGAATCTCAATCGCTAGCTCGCGCTGGCAGCTTTTGGTCTCAGTCGCCACAGTCGGTTGAGTTATGGCAAAGCAAAGTATTCAGGCTAACAGACAATCAGTAGCCTGGCAACGGAGCGTGAGTTGGAAGGTAGTCCCTCGCTCGCTGCGCTCGCTCGGGACAAGTCTTGCGGGCGGGCCCTTCGACTCGTCCCGCCGTGGCGGGACTCGCTCAGGGCCATCCCGCCGGAGGCGGGATGAGTGCGGAAGGTGGGAGTCGAACCCACACGGCCTTGCGGCCACGGGATCCTAAATCCCGTGCGTCTGCCATTCCGCCACTTCCGCAGCCGGCTCCATTCTACGACAGCTCGCGGTCCGCGGGTAGCCAGCCGGGGAGAACGAGAGGCGGCGAGCAAGGTGCTGAAAAATGCTGTGCGCGTGTCATTCCGAGCCCTTGCGCGCCGTGGCGGCGAGGAACCTGCTTTTTTCTTCAGCCCGTTGCCCCGGACAAGCAGATCCTTCGACTCCGCCCCGCCCTTTCCCTGGAAAGGGCGGGGCTCCGCTCAGGATGACAAACCGCGAGTTTTTCAGCAGCCTGCAAGCCCCTACGGTCACAGCTTGCGCAAGTCCGCCAGAATCCGCGCCAGTGCCTTGCGCAAATCGTGCGGCGAGCGGAGGTCAAACCGGCGGGGCTTGAGCGGTTTCATCACCTTGCCCAGCTCATCCCAGGTTGCCTGGGCCATCTGATAGCGCAAATGGTAGACACGACACCGACAGCCCGCCGGCACGTCCACCGGTCTCAACTCCGAGCCCTGCGGAAACAGGATGTGACTGCTGAGAACGATGAACACTCGCCGCGGAGACTCCGGCCGGCTTGCCTTCGCCGCGCCCGCGGAGGCGTCGCAGGCCAAGCGCAGGCGCTCGGCCAGCACTTCTCGGAAGAAAGCGCCTTTCTGCTTTCTGCCCGCCAATTGATCCAGGCTGACGAGCCGGGGATTCATCTCATCCAGGGCTTGCCGCAGGCGGGGCCAATCGAGCTGCGCCAGGTTGTCCTGGCGAAAAATCACCTGGCGCGCGTCGAGGTCGAGTGCCGTCATGCTGAGCGTCCCGTCGGCGAGCTAGATTTCGCTCAACGCCTTGAGGGCGCCGATCATGCGGGCGATGTTCCTATAGGTGGCCGCGAGCTGTCCGGTGAATTGCTGCGAGGGGCTGAAGTTCACCAGGATTTCAACCGCCACTGCCCGCCGGGTCTCGACCGGCAGCCAGAGCCGGCCGAGGAGCTTCGGCTGATATAAGGCATCCAAGCCGTCGCTTGAGGCGAGAAACTCCGCCCGGGGCAGAGTCCGAAAGGAACCGGGCAAAGCGTCGCCGCGAGGCGCCGCCACCCTGACCTCGTGGATGCTCAGACTCCGCGCTTGGCTTCCCCGGTCGTAGAGCAGGACGGCGGCCCTGTAGCTTCCGGGCGCCATCAGAGCTGTGGTCTGGAGTTCGAGCTCGGCGTCATCGGGTAGCGGTGACTCCACCGTGGTGTCGAACGGGTCATCATCGTTCAACCAGGCTCCGCTCTCATCCTGCACCCGCACCAGCCACAGCAGCTCGTGCTTCTGGGGGTTGGAGTTGAAATAGTTCGCCGGGACCCGCACCGCAAAATCCACCGCCAGGCGCTGGTCGTTGCGCAGGTAGGGCTTGTCGATGGTGACCGCCCAGGGGATTTGCGCGATGGGGCCGGCCTTTACCCACTCTTCGAACAACGACGGGGACAAGACCGGCTTGCGCGGGGTTGGCCAGGCGTAGCCCCCTGCGGGGGCCAACAAGGCGGCGCAAAAGAACAAGCAAGCGAAGCCCCGGCCATAGAAACGGGGTCTCATCGGCGCGCCGATAATGCCTCGATTATAGCAGGCGGGTTCAGCGGCCGGCGAGGTATTGGCTGTGGCCTTGCTTCCAGTCCTCGCGCGCGGGGGCGAAGAAGTCGAGCACCACGGTGTCTTCGAGGATCCAGGCTTCGTGCTCAAGGTCGGAGGGAATGACGAGCAGGTCGCCGGCTTGGAGGTAGACCTCCTCTCCGGCGATGCTCATCCGCATGGCTCCGCGGAGCAGATAGGTGATCTGTTCGCTCACGTGCTGGTGGCGGGAGATGTAGGCGCCTTTGGCGAGAGCGACGCGCGAGAGGGTGGATTGCCGGCCCCAGACGACCTGGCGTGCGACGCTGGGGCTGAGCCGTTCTTCGGGCAGGGTCTCCCACCGCAGGGGTGTCAGGTTCATCGTTGCTCCTTTGAGGCACTCCGGATTTCAGCGCGGGCAAGCTACGATCTTAGCGCAGCTCGGTGCCTTTGGTTTCTGGAAGCAGGCGGGCGAGGACGGCGGCCAGCAGAAAGGCGGCGGAGGTGGTCCAGAAGGCTCCGCCCAGGCCGTAGCGCAGAGCGAGAAAGCCGGTGAGGAAAGGGGCGAAAGCGCTGACCGCGCGGCCGAGGTTGTAGGTCAGGCCCATGGCGGTGGCGCGAATCTCGGTGGGGAAAAGCTCGCTGGCGATGGTGCCGAAACCGCTGAAGTAGCCTGTGCCAAAGAAAGCAAGCAGCGGCCCCACGAGGAGCAAGGCCAGCGGCGAGGTCAAGGAGGCAAATAGGGGGACGAGCGCCGCGGCGGCGAGCAAGTAAGCGATGTAGGTGCGACGCCGGCCGGCGGCATCGGCGAGGTAGCCGAAGGAGACGTAGCCGAGCCACTTGCCAGCCCCCATGATGAGGAGCCAGAGGGTGGTCTGGGTGATCGTCAAGCCGCGACCCCCGCGGGCGACGGGCAAGGCCAGGAAGGCGGGTATCCAGGTGAAGAGGCCCCAGTAGCCGAAGAGCGTGGCGGTATTCATCAGCGTAGCAGCGAGGGCGTGGCGGCGGAGGTCGGGTTGGATGAGACGACGAAGCGCCGCGCGCGCGCCCAGTGCACCGCCACGCTGCTGCTGCCAGATGACAGGCTCTGGCACGCTCCGCCGCACCCAGAACACCAACAGCGCCGGCAGGACACCGACCAGAAAGACAGCCCGCCAGCCGGGCAGCGTGAGGCCGAAGCCCAGCGGGACCGTGCCCAGTCCGAGCAACACACCAGCGACGAGCGCTGCCAGGCCTTCGCCAATCGCCCAACTGGATTGCATCAACGCCAGGGCTTTGCCACGATGCTCCGCCCGCCAGCTCTCCGCCACCAGCGCCGCGCCGGTTGTCCACTCGCCCCCCATGCCGAGGCCGAGCAAGAAGCGGAAGAGGCCGAGCTCGAAGATGGTGCGCGCCAGCCCGCAGGCGCCGCTGGCCAGCGAGTAGACCAGGATGCTCGCCATCAGCGCGCGGGTGCGCCCGACCCGGTCGGCCACCATGCCGAACAGAATGCCGCCGGCCGCCGAGGCCACCAGCGTAAGGGAATTCAGCAGGCCGGCGGTGGACTTGCTCATCTCGAAATGAACCAGCAGGTGCGCCAGCACCATCGAGTAGAGCATGACGTCGAAGGCGTCCAGCAGCCAGCCCAGCCCGCCGGCCACCAGCGTCTGGCGCTCGTGCCGGCTGGCCGCGCGCAGCCAGGAGAAAAGGCCGGAAGTGGCGGTGGGGGCCATGGGCCGTCGGGCGACTTATACCGAAGCGCCACCCGGAAGAAAAGCGCAAAACCGGCAGGCCCGGGTTGTGTTTTCTCGGCGTCGGTGGTATACCCTCGCCCCGGTTGCCCGGAGTTGAATCGGTTCAACACGGAGGTTCGCTATGGGTACCACCCCGCAGCCGGCGGCTCCTTCCTCGGGCGGTCTCGCGCCCAACATTGCGGCCTTGCTCGGCTACCTGATCTGGTTCCTGGCCATTGTGTGGCTGTTGATTGAGCCGTTCAAGAACGATCGGTTCGTTCGCTTCCACGCCTACCAGTCTCTGGGATTCTTTTTCAGCATGGTCGTCCTGTGGATCGCCGTGGGCATCGTTTCCTTCATCCTGGCGTTCATCCCCTACTTGGGCGGGGCTATAGCGCTGCTGTTGTATCCGGTGATGGCGCTGGGGCTCCTCGCCACCTGGCTTTTCCTGATGTACAAAGCCTTCAACAACCAGATGTGGAAGCTGCCCTTCATCGGCGACTTCGCTGAAAAGTACGCCGGCTAGGCGGTCTGAGGCACAGGGACGCTAGTCGCCGCGGGCCGAGGCGTCGTTGAGCGACCAGTCGTAGTTGTAGAATTCCACCCGAGGTTTTTCCTGTCGGACGTGTTGCGCCACCGGCTCGGGCAGGTAGCGAAGCACATAGTCCACCACTGTGCCCCCATTCGGCCCATTCCCCGGGGTTGCCACGGCCTGGATGAAGTCTTCCCGGTACCAATCAAACAGCGCGGAGAGGAACAGAACATCGCCGCGCATCCAGACGTTTTCTTCCCGGGCGATGAAGGTGCGGGCGGCGTCGTCGAGCTGCGCGTCGAGGGATTCAGGCCGGTAGGGTTCGCGCCGCAGCGGCGGGCAGCTCAGCGAGGCGCAGTTGACGGCGAAGTGGATGCGCGGGTCGCGGTAGCGGCGACGGAGAATACCGTGCTCGATATCGTCCAGGCTGTACTTCTTCCCCCCGGCCACGAAGCGCGCCCGCTTGAAGAAGAGCAAGCCCAGCCCGAAGCGCAGGTCACGCACGCTGTTGACGGGATAGGCCTCGACGACGGCGTGCACCA
>JACPRL010000111.1 GCA_016189965.1 Acidobacteriota bacterium
CTTCGGGGAGCGCCTCGCCGGTCACGCGGCCGAACAGCGTCAGCACGCCCACGTGCCCCGCGGGGACGTAGGCGATGGAAGCAAACAACAGCAGCGCCGCGACGATGGCGGCCGGGGCCCAGAGGAAACTCTTGGTCAGGCGGGCGTGCACCTGTTTCATGTAAACGTCCCGGAGCTCGTCCGGGTCGTGTTCAAAGCGTGCCATGGTTGCACCTCCAAGGGGGATTTCGCTTCAGTTCATTCTACGCGCCCGGCCGAGGGGCGCCAGTGCTTTCGGGCGGAAGAACCGGCTAGCCGCAGAGACACAGAGGCACAGAGAAAGCAAGCCGGAGGTGGAACCCTGAAGGGTTCCGCTACATTGCATGCCCCTTCCGCCGTAGCGGAAGGCTTCAGCCTTCCCGAGTGGAAACGGCACTAGCCGAACGTAGGCAATTCGACTAGACTAGAAGGGAAGTCATTCCTGCAGCAAGAGGGCGAGCGATGAACGAACGGGTGGTCAAGTGCGTGAAGTTCGGCGAGGAGCTGCCGGGGCTGGAGGAGCCGCCCTACGTCGGGGAGCTGGGGCAGCGCCTCTATGAGAACGTGTCGAAGAAGGCGTGGGATTTGTGGAAAGAGCACGTGAAGATGCTCATCAACGAGTACCAGCTCAACCCGGCCACGCCGGAGGCGTGGGAGATTATTTCGTCGGAATGCGAGAAGTTTTTCTTTGGCGAGGGGGCGGAACTCCCGCCGGGCTACGTCCCGCCACAGCAGAAGAAATAGTCGAAAGTCGAAGAGTCAAAAAGTCGAAAGGTCAAAAGTCAAGACCGAAAGCCGAAAAGCAGATCCCTCGACTCCGCCCCGCCCCTTGCGGCGGCACAGGAGCCACGCCCCAACCTCAGCGGCCCCGACGCCGCAAGGGGCGGGACTCCGCTCAGGATGACATACGGTGGGGGATGCGGGGATGAAAAGCAGATTCCTCGCCGCCAAGGCAGGCAAGGGCTCGGAATGACAAACTGCTGACTGGCGGCTAGCGACTGGCGATTACCGCAGAGGGCGCAGAGAAACGCAGAGGCCGCAGAGACAGAAACTACTCGCTAGGGTCGGCGGGGCGGGGCTGGGTCTTGAGGAAGCTCTCGATGTAGGCGACGACGGCGGCGCGCTCGTCGTCGGTGCGGTCGCGGAAGCGGCCGCGGACGGCGCGGGCGATTTCCTCGCGGGTGGGCGCGCGCTCGTTCAACGGCGGGCCGGAGGCGAGCGGCTTGTCGCCGCGCTCGTCGTGGCACTTACCACAGCGCTCCAGGAACAGCTTCTTGCCGAGGTCGGAGGGCGGCTTGGTGTCCGAAGCCGGTGGGGGCTCGGAGGGAGTTGGGGGCGGATGGCTGGCCACCAGAGAGAGGCTGACGAGGCAAAGAGCCAAAATCAGCAGAACCCTGGGCGTTCGGCCCGCCAACATGTGTCTACCTTACAGCATTAGACGCTCGAAAGCAGCCAGTGGTTAATGGTTGCAGAGGTTCGGCCTACGGGTTTTGGCGACTGAAAGCGGTTGCAGAACTTCCGGGCAGCGGGGACACCCAAAGAGGGTTTCTCCCTCGGCTCCGCTCGGGACAAGCCCGCACCCCTTCCGCGGTGGCGCTGCGCGCAGCTTTTTTTCGGCGGGGCTGAAGAGTCTGAGTGAGAACTTGCTGGTTGATGCCCTCAGCGGCTAAAGCCGCCTTGAAAAGGCGCCAGTTACGGCACGGTTGAAACCGTGCCCTGACGAAAACCGTGGGTTGTCACACAGAGTCTCAAGCCGTGCCCTGACGTACTTGCGGGTCATGCCTCCTAGGCTTTCCGCGCGAGGGGGAGGCGGGGGGCGATGCGGAAGCGCAGGCGGCGGTGAGCTTGGCGCAGAGCGGCTTCCACCTCTTCCGGCAATGAGCCGCGGGCAAAGATGAAGCCCAGATAGCTCGAACCTTCCGGCGGCGGCTCGAGCGGATGCTCTTCCTTGGCGGTGATGGCGACGTCTTCGACGCCGGGCACCGCGCGGGCTTCCTCGACCCCTTCGACGCCCTCGTAGATGCCGCCGTGCGGGATGGGAATCATCATCACGCCCGCCGCGGCGTCCTCGCGGGCCAGCGGCTCGATAGGCAGGCCGGCGGCGTGGCGGAGGATGAGCTCGGGCAGGGCGATGCCGGTGCGGAAGCGCAGGGCGCGCGAGCAGAGGCCGCCGATGGCCCGCGCTGCCACCTCGAGCACCCGCGGGCCGTCGGTGGTCAGGCGCAGCTCGGCGTGGATGGGGCCGTGGAAGAGCTGCAAGGCGCGGGCGGCCTGCTCGGCGCAGCACACGATGGCGGCCTGTGTGGCGGCGTCTTCGCGCGAGGGAGTGACGTAGATGGTTTCTTCGAAGTAAGGCCCTTCCATCGGGTCGGGCTTGTCGAAGAGGGCCAGCGGGCGGAGGCGACCGCGGTCGAGCAGGCCTTCGAGTGCGACTTCGCGCCCGGCGATGAAGCCTTCGGCGAGCAGCCAGTCGGTGGTCGCGTCTTTGTGCACTTGGATTTCGGGGCGGGCGAGGAGCGCGGCGATGCGCTCGAAGGCGGCGATGAAGTCATCGGGCGTGTCGGCGCGGATGACGCCCTGGCTGGCCGAGAGCGCGAGCGGCTTGAGGACGCAGGGGAATGCGACCTGCGCCAGGCACGCGCGCGGGGCGTCGTGGCGGGAGAAACGCCGGAACCAGGGCACCGGCAGCCCGGCCGCCTCGAGCATCTGCCGCGCCAGGAACTTATTGCGGCAGGCCGCCGTTGCTTCCGGGGGGTTGTAGGGAAAGCCCAGCGCTTGGCAGGCCAGGGCCGCCGTTTGGGTGGCGCGGTCGCCCAGGGCGACGATGGCGGCGAGAGGTTGGGAGCGGGCAAAGTCAACCACCCGGCGCGCCGAGGCCTCGGGCTCCTCGAAACGCAGCGGCAGGGCGCCGTCGCGCCAGGGGTTGTCCAGCACGTGGCAGCGGTCGGTGCCCAGCGCGACGGGCAGTTCGAGCTTGCGGGCGGCATCGAGGAAGAGGCGGAGCTCGTAGCCTTTGACGGCGGCCAGGAGCATGAGGGGGCGGGTGGTTGAAGCGTGTTTCACCGTTGCACCGTGTGCAGGTAACTCGTGACTCGTAACTCGTGACTCGTGTATTTCAAGAACCTGGCTTCTTCGCTAAACGCTGAGTCAGGCGGGGCTTCCCTCGACAAGCTCGGGATCTCCGCTTCGCTCCGAAAAGCCCCGCCCTTCCAAGGAAGCCGTGCCCTGACGGGCGCCGAATACCCTCGCCGAGCCCGGCGGCACCTGCCGCCGGGAAAGCGGTGGTGGATTCCCGGGTGGCGGGTGCCACCCGGCTCGGCGAAAGGAGTTGGTCGGCAGAGCATCATTAGCTTGCCAACCTAGAAAAGGGCCACCTGCCCTTCGGTGGGCTCGGCTCAACAGTACCAGGGCTCGTTCAGGTAAGGGATGGCGGCGCGCGCCACTAGGGGAGTGGACTCAAACCGCGGTTCCGGCTCGACGCCGGCGGCTTGCTGGGCGAGCCGCCAGAGGTGAGTGAAAATCTCTCGGCGCGAGGCGCCGCGAGCTTCGCCGTGGGCCACGGCCGCCTGGACGTCGCGCTGCAGGTCATCAACGCGGGTGTCGGGGTTCTCCCAGCGGTAGGTCAGGAGTTCGGGATTGAAGGGGCCGACGAGCTCCTGCACCTCTGTCAGCTCGAGCAGCTTCGAGCCGGCGGGGATGAGCAGGCGGATGGCGAGCTGGATGGGGGCGACGTGCTCGACCAGTTCGAGCTCGGCCAGCAGGGAGAGCAAATCCAGGTAGCCTTCGAGCGTCGTCCACGGGGTGAAGGGCACGAAGGTGGGCTGCAACACGAGGCCAGCTTCGCGGCAGCGGCGCACCACCTCGATGAAGTCGTCCCGCGTGTGGTTTTTGTCCAGGAGCGCGAGGAAGCGGTCGTCGACCGACTCGGCGGCACTGGTGACGAACAAGCAGCCGGTCGCGCGCAGCGTGGTCAGGTGGCGGGAGTGCTGCAGCAGGTGCTCGATCTTGATGGTGACGTCGTAGGTGAGCCGGGGAAACTCGCGGTGGAACGCCTCGACCAGCGGCAGGGCGTGGCCGATGCCGTTGAAGAAGTCCGGGTCGCCGAAGGTGATGTGCTCGGCGCCGGCGGCGACCTGCTGACGGATGTCCTCGAGCACAACTTCGCGCGGCACGATGCGGAAGACGCCGTCATAGACCGGCACAATGGGGCAGTGGCGGCAGCGGTGCTTGCAGCCGCGGCTGGCCTCGGTATAGCCGACGGTGCGGCTCACCCCATCGCCCCACTGCAAGCGGGCGTAGCTGGCCAGCGGCGGCAGGCCGGTGCGATCGGGCGGGATGAACGCGAGACGGCCGAGCGAGATGAGCGGCTCGGGCTGGCGCGGCGGCGCCTCGCCGCGCGACAGCCGTTGGTAGAGGCTGACGAGGCTTTGCTCGAACTCTCCGCCCAGGATGGTGAGGGCGCCGAGCCCGCGCAGGTAGGCCTCGTTCATCGGGGCGTAGAGGCCGTAGAAGCAGAGGTGGGCGCGGGGGTTGAGCCGCCGGAGGCGCTCGACGATGGCGGGGGCCAGGCGCGTGGCGGTGTGCATGGGGAGGTAGAAGGCGACGAGGTCGGCGGCGCGGATGGCTTCCTCGTCCATCGCTTGGCGCGAAAGGTCGAGGCAGGTGACCGAGGCGCCGGCGCGGCGCAGCCAGGCGGCGGGCGAGGCCAGTCCGAAGGGCTGGCGACCCAGCTCGTAGGTGGAGAGGAGGACGACGTTCATTGTTTGTCGGGAATCCCATGATAGCACCTCGCGCGGGGAAGGAGGCAGAGGAAGCAGACCCTTCGACTCCGCCCCGCCCGCTAGAGGGCGGGGCTGCGCTCAGGGTGACACTGAAGTGTCAGGAAGCAGAGGAGGCATAGGAAAAGCGCGACCTGCGACGGGGATTTCTCGCGTAGGGCACAGTTAAATTTTGACCGGAAGCGGTTTCGGGACGCTTGGGGGCGGTGAAGTACGAGTTTGTGCGTTCTGGAAGCTGGAGGCTAGAGGCTGGAAGCTGGAGACAGGCCGTGACCCGTGGCTCGCGACACTTCGACTTCGCTCCCTTCGACAGGCTCAGGGTC